>JAUSJX010000067.1 GCA_030647435.1 Candidatus Rokuibacteriota bacterium | reverse complement strand
GTGCGGCCTGAACGCCATGTCCCCACGTCGATTGCCACGGCGTACGAGCTCCTGGCTCGCGCGCTGTTGCAACGCCTCCCGTGCCGCTCGTGTGGGCGGTCGCCAGAGACCGGCTGATGGTTTCTAACACAGTAGTACTAGGAGCGTGTCGGAGTAATGGGTTTGACGACACTGCGACGAAGAATGCAATCGCGCATTTGGCTCAGGATCAACGATCTCGATCCGACCAATACGTTTCGTACCCCCCAAAATCGACGTCGGAGCGTTTCTCCGACACGCTCCTAGGTGGGGAGGGTCACAAAGGGGTAGCGGCGGAGGGCGTCGAAGACCTCGGCCTTCATTCGCTCCACGGCCTCGGCGCTCCGGCCCTCGAAGCGCAGGGTCAGGTATGGGTTGGTGTTGGACGCGCGCACGAGCCCCCACCCGTCGGGGAAGAGGATGCGCGCGCCGTCGATCTCGATGATCTCGTAGCGCCGCTTGAACTCGGCGGTAAGCTCGGCGATCACGGCGAACTTCCTGTCGTCCGGGCAGGAGGCCTTCAGCTCCGGCGTCGAGTGGAAATGCGGCAGGGTGTCGAAGTGGGCGGAGACCGGCCGCGGGTCGCGCGCCATCAGCTCGAGGATCTTGCACGACGCCAGGATGCCGTCGTCCACGCCGTACCAGTTCTCGCCGAAGAACATGTGCCCCGAGACCTCGCCGCCCAGCAGGATCCCGTCCTCGCGCATCTTGCGCTTGAGGTGGGAGTGGCCCGTCTTCCACATGACGGGCTTGCCGCCGTGGGCCCGCACGTCGTCCACGAGCGCCTGGGAGGACTTGACGTCGAAGACCACCTGCGCGCCGGGATGGCGGGTCAGGAGGTCTCGGGCCAGGAGCGCCAGGATGAGGTCGGCCTCATGGCGGCGGCCGCGCTCGTCCACGACGCCCACGCGGTCGGCGTCGCCGTCGTAGGCGAGCCCGATGTCCGCGCGCGTCTCGAGCACCTTGGCGACGAGGTCGCGCGTGTTCTCCTCCATCTCGGGATCGGGCAGGTGGTTGGGGAAGGTGCCGTCGGACTCGCAGTAGAGCTCGATCACCTCAGAGCCCAGCCGGCGCAGCAGCTCGGGGGCGAAGCTGCCCGCGATGCCGTTGCCGGCATCGACCACGACCTTCAGCCGGCGCGAGAGCGTCACGCTCGAGGTGATGGCGTCGAAGTACTCCGTGCGGGGGTTCCGCATGGTCCGCGCGCCGCCGCCGCGCTCGAAGCCTCCGCTCGTGATCGTCGCCAGGAGACCCTGGATCTCCTCCTCGGTCAGCGGCGCGGCGCCCGCGAGGACCATCTTGACGCCGTTGTCGGAGACGGGGTTGTGGCTGCCGGTGACGGTGGCGCCGCCGTCGAGCTTCCAGTGCGCGACCGCGAAGTAGAGGAGCGGGGTGTGGTTGACTCCGATGTCCACGACGTCGAGCCCCGTCGACAGCATGCCGGCGGCAAAAGCCTCCTTGAGAGGCGGCGACGTCGTGCGGTTGTCCATGCCGAGCGCGACGGCGCGACCGCCCCGCCGGCGGACGAGCGTGCCGTAGGCGCGGCCGACCTCGGCGAAGACCTCCGGCGTGATGTCGATGCCGACCTTGCCTCGGACGTCGTACGCGCGGAAGATGAACGGGTTGATGTCGGTCACGATCTATTCAGCCCTCGCCTCACCGCTTATCCACTCGGGCCTCGCCTCACGCCTTCGCCGCTCAGCTCGAACTGCCACCCCTGTGGCTCCTCGGCAGCGTTTCGGCTCGAACATCAAATGCACGCGATGGCTTCGACTTCGATGAGCCAGTCGGGATGGGCGAGTGCCGCGACGGCGACGAGCGTGGAGGCGGGGCCCTTCTTGCCGAAGAACTCCTCCCGCACCGGGATCAGGTCCTGACGATGGCGGATGTCGGTCAGATAGGTGTTGATCTTGACGATGGAGGCCATGGTGCCGCCTCCAGCCTCGACCTGGGCCTTGATGGCCCGGAACGCTTCCCGCGCCTGAGCCGCGAGGTCGCCGCGGTGGGCCGGCTGGCCCTTGTCGTCGTAAGCGACCTGTCCCGCGAGGAAGAGGATGGTCTGGGCGCCCGTGACCTTGACGCCCTGAGAGTAGGTGGGAGGGTCGAAGACGCCGGGAGCGCAGTACCGCTCGATCTTGGCCATGCGAATCTCCTTGAGGGACGCCGGGTCTTGGGCGAATATGACGACGCCGCGCGGGTCCGTTGCTCCATACGCTAGTGGCCCCGGGCGTGACAGTCAACCCCAATAAGGGCCGAACGCCACTTGACGCAGCGCCTGTTTGGGCAGATCCTCGGGCGCATCGAGCGACTCGCGTGGCGTCCGACCTGAGCTGGGCCGCCGCACCCGGAAGGACGGGGATGAGCAGCAGCAAACGGCGTGGCGGTGGTGTCTTTGGAAGACATGGTCGGAGCGACCAAATTCGGAAGCAACGGGTCGCACAGACCCCAGGGTTCACCAGAATGACTGCCGTTAAGATGTTAGGAAGCGTGGGCGAGCTGACCGACGGGACGGGCGGCTCAGTGGACGTCGTCACGGAGGCGAAAATCGGACCATATCGGAAATCCCGGTTGAGCGCTACCAGCCCGAAGAGGTCGTGATGTGGTGCCCGTCCTGCATCTACTTCTACGATGAGGTCCGCCGGGCCCGGCTTCCCTTCAAGGTCAGTCATGCCGCGGAGTTTCTCGTCTCGCGGCTGTCGGAGCTCCGGTTCACCCGGCGCGTGAATGCCTCGGTCGCCCTCCACTGCCACAATTCGACGGAACCCGGGCGGCGCGAGGGACTTGCGGGGCAGCGGCTGCTCGAGGCGGTGCCGGGGCTTCGCTACGTGGAGATCGAGCCCGACCCGCGCTTCGGCCGGAGCTGCACGCCGTCCGTCCAGCAGCAGGTCGGGCTCGACGTCTGGAACGGGGTGGCGCGCGAAGAGATCGACCGCGCCTGCGCGGCGGGCGCCGACACCCTCGCCACGATCTACCACGGCTGCCAGCGCTATATCTGCGTCTTCGAGCCCGAGCGCCCGATCGCGATCGAGCACTACCTCTCGGTTTTTGCCCGCGGGCTCGGCATCGAGTTCGAGGACAAGTTCAAGAAGTACCGCCTCTGGCAGGATCCGGAGCGCGTCCTCGCAGAGACCACGCCCTGCCGGCGCGCGAACAATGTGGACGCCGCGCGCGCTCGCGAAGTGGTGCGGGACGCATTCGGTCCGCTTCCGTCGGCTCGCGACGCGGCGCATTCGCCGCCGTCGTAGCAGCGGCTCCCGCTGATGCCGGTCGTCCAGCATATCGGCGTGGTCGGGGAGGGGTCGTGCTCCAAGCGCACGGCGGCCCTCGCGCGACGCGTGGGCGATGCCGTCGCGCGAGCCGGCGCCGTGCTCATTTCGGGTGGGCGCGGGGGCGTCATGGAGGCCGCCTCGCGGGGCGCGGCGGAAGCCGGCGGTGTGGTGGTGGGCATTCTGCCGGGCTTCAGACGGCAGGACGCCAACCGGTGGGTCACCGTGCCTATCGTGACCGGGATGGACCAGGCGCGCAATGTGATCCTGGTCCGTTCGTGCGACGCGCTGATCGCCGTGGGTGGGATGTACGGCACGCTCTCCGAGATCGCGCTTGCGCTCAAGCTGGGTATTCCCGTTGTCGGCTTGGGCACGTGGCGGCTGCGCCAGCCGCAGGGCCGGCGCGTGCCCATCGTTCGAGCCGCGACGCCAGAAGCCGCCGTGAGGCGCGCGATCCGCGCCGCCGGGCCCGCCCGCCGGGCCGCCGGCTGGCTCTCGTGATCCCCGTCCGCATCGAAGCGGTCGCGAAGCGCTTTGGCTTGGTCGAGGCGCTTCGGGGCGTGACGATCGAGTTCGGCGCGGGCAAGCTGACCGCCATCCTCGGTCCGTCGGGCTGCGGGAAGACCACGCTGCTCCGGGCCATCGCGGGCTTTGCGCCTGTCGACGCGGGCCGTATCTTCTTCGACCGGGACGACGTCACGGCGCTGCCGCCGCAGGTGCGTGGGACGGCCATGGTCTTCCAGAACTACGCGCTCTGGCCCCACATGAGTGTCTTCGACAATGTCGCCTACGGTTTGCGTCGCAAGCGGCTGCCATCCGGGGACATCCGGCGGCGAGTACTGGCGGCCCTCGACCTCGTCGAGATCGGCGATGCCGCCGGCATCGCGCAGCGCAAGCCGGGGGCGCTCTCGGGTGGTCAGCAGCAGCGCGTGGCGCTGGCGCGCGCCCTTGTCGTGGAGCCACGCGTGCTGCTGCTGGACGAGCCACTCTCCAACCTCGACGCCAAGGTGCGCCAGCGGCTGCGCATCGAGGTCCGCCGGCTCCAGCGCCGCATCGGGACGACCATGATCTACGTGACGCACGATCAGGAGGAGGCGCTTGCCATCGCCGACCGTGTGGTGCTGATGCACGCGGGCGATGTGGTGCAGGAGGGCTCGCCCGAACAGATCTATCTGGAACCGACGAGCGCCTTCGCCGCGGATTTCCTCGGCGTGTCGAACCGGCTCGACGCCACGGCCGAGGCCGGGTTGCTGCGGATGGGCGAACAGGCGCTGGCGTACGCGGGGCCGCTCCGCGGGCCAGTGCAGGCGATCGTACGCTCGTCCGACCTGTCGCTCGATGCATCGCTCGAGCAGGGCGCGGTGACAACGCTCAAGGGCGTCCTCGAGGAAAGCCTGTTCCTGGGCGCGCACTATCGCCACTACGTGCGGGTGGGTGACGCGGTGCTGCTGGTGGACGGGCCTGCCCCCGCGAAGCCCGGCGCCGTGGAGATTCGAATTCCCGTCAGCCGGCTGCGGGTCTACCCGGGAGCCGGCCATCCATGAAAGGAGACATCACCATGCTGTTTCGATTCGTGGCCGTTCTCGCCGCCGCGCTCGCGCTGACGGCGCCCGCCGCGGCGCAAACGCGGCTCAATGTCGCCATCGGCGCCGATGTCAACGTGGTCGAGGTCCACAAGAGCCTGCTCGGTCCCGGCTTCAAGGCGACGGCGCCCGGGGTCGAGCTCAATGTCGTCGGCACGGGCACCGGCGAGCCCGCCAGTCGCGCCATCTACACCAAGATCAAGGCCCAGGCCGATACCGGCCGGAAGCCCTGGGACCTCGACGTGGCGCTCGTGAGCATGGCCGTGGCCTCCCAGATGGTCAAGGAAGGGCTGCTCTTCCGCTTCGTGCCGCAGATGAGGAATGCCGCGCTGGTCAAGGGCGCCGAGGTCAAGGAGGCCTTCGGCGTCAACGTGGATGGCTATGTCGTGCCGATGTTCCACAACCAGATCGCCATCGCCTATCACCCGTCGAAAGTCGCCAACCCGCCCAAGACCTTCGACGAGCTGGCCGCGTGGGTGAAGGCGAATCCGAACCGCTTCGGCTACAACGGCATCAAGGGCGGTGTCTCGGGCGTCGGCTTCACCATTGGCTGGGTGTACTGGAAGACGGGCCTCTATCAGCAGCTGACGCAGGGCCCGGTGGACAAGGGCAAGGACGGCGCCATCCGCGAGGCCATCACGTCACTTCGCGACTTCAACAAGAACGCCGTGATCACCAACGGCAATGCGGGGACGCTGGACGCTCTCAACCGGGGCGAGATCTGGATGGGCGTGGTCTGGATAGACCAGCTGGTCGCCTGGAAGAACGAGGGGCGCATGGATCAGGCCGTGACGCCGACGCTGCCGGCGCCCGGCCTGCCGATCTACCCGCTCTATCTGGTCGTGCCGCGCGAGGCCGCCAGCCGTGATCTGGCGGCGCGCTACATCGACTACATCGCCACGCCCGAGGTCCAGGCGCGGGCGATCGTGGAGCGCTTCGGCTGGTACCCCGGTGTCGATGCCGACAAGGTGCTGCCGCTGATCAGCGCCAAGAGCCGCGAGCTGCTGTTCAAGGGCGTGTCGGCCCAGGATCTCGCGCGCTACTCGCGCCAGATGCCGCTCAAGGAATACCACGACATGATCACGCTGGCCTACGAGGAGCTCGTCCGATAACGACGCGCGAGCGCATCGTCTGGACCCTCGCGTGCAGCCCGCCCCTGGCCATCCTCGGGGCCGTCTTCGTGTGGCCCGTGGGCGTTTCGCTCGTCGCGAGCTTCTCGCGGGAGGGACAGTGGACGCTCGCGAACTACGAGACCGTCTGGCGGCTCTACGCGCGGGACGTGCTCTACACGGTCGGAGTAGCCGCGGCGGGGTCGATCCTGACCTTCGCCGCGGCCATCCCGCTCTGCGGGTGGCTGCGCGCGCGGGCGTTCGGTCCCGTCGAGTTCTTGCTGAAGGTGCCCCTCTTCGTGCCGTTCGTGGTGGTGGGCCATGCGCTCCGCGTGTTCTGGAGCCCGTATCTCCCCGGGTTCGCGACCTCATGGCTGGGGATCGCCGCGGCGCTCGCCTGGAAGCACCTCGGGCTGGCGGTGCTCCTGCTGCTCGGGGCCTTCCGAGGCGTTGACGAGAGCTTCCTCGAGGCCGCGCGGCAGCTCGGCAGCGGCACCACGCGCGTCACCCGCGACATCCTCGTGCCCATGGCGGCGCCGGCCCTTGCGGTGAGCGCGGTGCTGATCTTCTCCTCCATGCTCGCGTCATTCTCCATCCCGCTCATGCTCGGGCGAGGGAGCGGGGCGCAGATGCTGATGATCGACGTCTACTACCGCTTCGGCCAACACGGCGACTTCGAGACGGCCTCGGCGCTTGGAGTGGTGTCCTACCTTTTGGCGATAGGCGCGGCGCTCGTCTATGTCCGGCGCCTCACGCACTAGCCGCACGCTGGGCGGGCTCACGGCGCGGCTCGTGGCGCTCGGGCTCGCGGCCTTCGTCATCGTCGGGCCCCTTCTGAGCTTGGGATTGTGGTCGCTGGCCGAGCGCTGGACCTATCCCGCGGCGTGGCCCCAGCGCCTGGGTCTCCGCTACTGGTCACGGATGCTCACCGGCGACTTCCTCGATCCGCTCAAGACCGGCCTCGGCATCGCCGTGATCGTCACCGCGGCGGCGCTCCTCTGCGCCGTGCCGCTGGGCTATGCCCTGGCGCGGCTCGCATTCCCCGGCCGGACGCTGGTGCTGCTCGCCTTCCTCCTGCCTCAGGCCTTCCCGCAGCTGCCGGTCTTCGCGGCGGCGACGCGCGAGTTCTACCGGTGGGGTCTGGCGGGCACGGTGACGGGCGTCGTGCTGGTGCACCTGGTGGGCGGTCTCGTCTTCGCCGTATGGACCATGGCCGCGGTGTTCCGGTCTATCGACCCGGTTCTCGAGGAGGCGGCGCACAACCTCGGCGCCTCCGCGACGCGGGCCTTCCTGACGGTGTCGCTCCCGCTGGCGGTGCCCGGCATCGTGGCGAGCGCGCTCCTCGTCTTCCTCTACTCTCTCGACGAGTTCACGGGGACGCTGCTCGTTGGGGCGCCCTTCGTGACGACACTGCCTGTCTACATGTACACGGCAAGCCAGGGCTATGAGCTTCAGATCGCCTCGGTGACGGCCCTCGTGTTGATGGTGCCTGGCGCGGTCCTGCTGCTGCTCCTCGAGCGTGTGCTGCGCGCGGAATACCTGACCTTCTTCGGACAGATCTGAGCGCGCCCCTCCCTGACGGCGTCCGGATGGAGTAGACTCCCGAGTCTGGAGGAACTCCCATGTACGAGGTTTACGTGCTCAAGTACTCGGAACGCGACACGACGGCCTGCCGGTTCTTCTACCGCGAGTCGTCGCACGAGACGCTCACGCTCGACTACTACGTCTGGCTGATCCTGGGCGGCCCGCAGCCGATCCTCGTGGATACGGGATAAGAGGATTGGACATGGCGAACGAGTACGTGCTCGTCCACGGCGCCTGCCACGGCGCGTGGTGCTGGGATGAGGTGGCGGCGCGGCTTCGCGCCAAGGGGCACCGTGTCGTCACCCTCGACCTCCCGGGCCACGGGAGGCGCGCGGCCGAGGTGCGCCGCGCGGGCGTCGAAGCCTATGGGCGCGCGGTGGCGGACGCCATGGCGCTCGAGGGCATCAGCCGCGCAGTGCTGGTCGGCCACTCCATGGGCGGACTCGTGATACCGAAGGCGGCGGAGCTGGCCCCCGCGCGCGTCGCCCACCTGGTCTTCCTGGCCGCCGTGGTCGTGCCCGACCGGGGAAGCCTGGCGGGGACGCTGATGACGTCCGCCGGCCGCGCGATGATGACCGGCAACGCCGCCGCGCGCGGCGACGGAACCTTCCTCTACCCGGCCGAAGTCGCCTGGGCGCGCTGGATGGGCGACATGCCAAGGAGCGACCCGCGCGTATCGAGCGCGATCTCGCTCCTCACGCCGCAGGCCCTCCGGCCGTTCGTCGAGTCCGTGGACCTCCGCGTCTTCTACGGGATGCGCGTGCCCCGCACCTACATTCGCTGTCTTCAAGATAAGGCCGTCGTGCCGGCGAGGGCCGCCGACTGCGCGGCCCGGCTCGGCGTGAAGCCGGTGGACATGGACTGCGCCCACAACGCGATGCTCTCGCAGCCCGACGAGCTGGTGCGGATCCTCGAGAAGATCTAGGAGATCTCCATGGACGAGGCGCTCAGGGAGAAGACCAAGAAGACGGCGAAGATGCTCTTCCACACGCTCAAGGACGGCGTGGGCTTCGAGGACTGGAAGAAGCTCGACAAGGACCTTGCGCGCGAGCTCTCGCTCTTTTTCGTCGGCAAGCTCTACAGCCGCGAAGTCATCTCGCAGAAGCAGCGCGAGCTCTGCGCCGTCGCCTCGCTGACCGTGCTGAACCGCGAGCGCGAGGTCCGCGCCCACATTCACGCGGCGCTGAACGTGGGCGCCACGAGGCAGGAGGTGGCCGAGGTCATCTTCCAGCAGGTGACGTACGGCGGCATGCCGGTGGTGGTGGAGGCGCTCCGCGTCTTCAAGGAGGTGCTTGAGGAGCGAGGGGAGTGGGAGTGACCGCGCAGCACCCTACAGTCGCGGCGGCCCTCGAGGCCGCGCGGGCCGCCGGCGAGATAGCCATGAAGTACTACCGGGGCGGCTTCGAGGTCACCATCAAGGCCGACAAGACGCCGGTGACCCAGGCAGACCAGGAGGCCGAGAAGGCGATCCGCGCCATCCTCGCGCGCGCCACACCCGGCTGCGGCTTCCTCGGCGAGGAGTTCGGCCAGGAGGGCTCGACTAGGAGGCGGTGGATCATCGACCCCATCGACGGGACCAAGAACTTCATCCGGCACATCCCCATCTGGGCCGTGCTGATCGCCCTCGAGGAAGACGGGCAGGTGACGACGGGGGTGGTCCACAATCCGGCGACAGGTGAGCTCTTCTGGGCGCGCAAGGGCGACGGCGCCTGGGCCAATGGAGAGCGGATCCACGTGTCGCGGTGCTCAAAGATGGGCGACGCCTTCCTCATCCACTCGGCCCTGAACATCCTGCGCGCGGCGGGCTACTGGCAGGGATTCGAGCGGCTCGTGGACGCGACGGCTCGCCAGCGCGGCTTCGGCGACTACTACGGCTACTGCGTGGTGGCGGCGGGCAAGGCGGAGATCTACGCCGAGGCCGACCTCAAACCCTGGGACGTGGCGCCGATGAAGATCCTCATCGAGGAGGCGGGAGGCAGGCTCACAGACTTCGCCGGCAAGCCCGACATCTACACGGGCTCGGTGCTGGCGACCAACGGCCTGCTCCACGACGAGGTCCTGCGCCTCCTCAAGCGTGGCTGACGGGCAGCGCGGCTGACGTGACGGACTGGGGCCGCGTCGCCATTCGCGTCGACCAGGAGCACGAGGCGCTCGGCCACCGGACGTTCAAGGCCGCCGGAGCCGTGTTCGTCAGGAACCCCGAGCTGCCCGACATCCACGTCGCCAACTTCGCGCGGTCGGTGAGAGCGGATTCTCCCGACGAGATCGAAGGGGTGCTCGCGCGCGCCGAGCGCGAGTTCGCCGGCTGTCCTCACCGGTGCTTCGAGGTCGACCTCGACACGCCTCCCACGTTCGAGGGGCGGCTGGTGTTCGAGGGCTACGAGGCGCGCGACTTCGTGTTGATGGTGCTGGAGGGCGAGCTTGAGGGCCGGCCGAAAGCGGCGGATCTCCGCCTCGCCGCCGACCTGAAGGGCTGGGCCGAGGCCGACCGTCTCAAGAAGCTCGACTGGGCGGAGGTGCGCGCCAAGCTCGGACGCGACCCGCTCCCCAAAGTTGGAGAGCGCCTGGCCCGGCTTGCCCGGCTCAAGACGCCGCCCGACCGCAAGTGGCTCGCCTACGTGGACGGAGAAGCGCGCGGCATGGCCTCGGCCTGGGACGGCGTGGACGGTGCCGGGCAGGTGGAGGACGTCTTCGTCGAGCCGGAGTACCGCCACCGTGGGCTCGGCACCGCCCTGATCCACTGCTGCGTGGCCGATTGCCGCGCACGGGGCTCGAACGCGGTCGTCATCGTCGCCGACGCCGGGGATACGCCCCAGGCGATGTACGCGGCGATGGGCTTCCGCCATGTCGCGACCAAGCGCCGCTACGTGCTGTACCCAAAATCCGGTTGCTGAGTGGCGGAGACATGACCGATACGCAGGCGCAACCCGCGCCCATCTTTCGAGGAGGCCTGCCGGATCCTCTAGCCCGGACTATGCGTGAACACATGCGCCACCCTCACCCCGACCCTCTCCCTCTCCGAGGGAGAGGGAGCCGTTTCGATCCCCTCGCCCCCGGAGGGGGAGAGGGACAGGGTGAGGGGGCGCATAGGACGCGGAACACGCGTTCGTGAATAGCGGTCGTATGCCGCTCCGCGGCCGGAGATCGGAAAGTAACATTGTGCGAGGACGGGGGATCGGTTAGGGTGCCCGCGGATGTGTC
>JAUSJX010000066.1 GCA_030647435.1 Candidatus Rokuibacteriota bacterium | reverse complement strand
GCCCTCCCCGCGGACCACGCTGACTCGCATACCGCTGTTTCCTCTCGTAAGGGGCCACGAGACTCGGGTCTTCGCCTTCGGCAGCGCGCAGAAGAGCGAAATCTCGTGGCTCCATGCGAGAGGGCACAACGGGATGCGAGTCAGCGTGGTCCCGGGAGGGCACCCCCCACCCCCGCCCGGGAATCGGCTAGGGGAACAGCTTCTCGATATTCCTGGAGGCGATCTTGTCGGCGACATCGGGCGGCAGCTGCTGGAGGAACCGGCGCGCCTCGGCCGCCATAGCAACCACTTGTTCCCACCGAGACGTCGTCCAGGTGTCGCTGCCGAGCATGAAGCGGTCGGCGTGGCGGATCAGGAGCGCGCGCCACGCCGGGTCGAGCGTGCCGCCCGGCGCAACGTCCCCGTAGCGGTAGGACAGGTCGGCCCAGAGGCTCGCGTGCTTGTCCATCAGCGCGCCCACGGCCGGAGCACCCGAGGACATGCCGGCGTGCGCCCAGATGATCCTCGACCTGGGCTCGATGGCGAAGAGCTCGATCACGGCGGCGTCGTCGGAATGCGCATGGAGATACAGGTTGCGCTGGACCGCGATCTCGGTGATCCGCTTGAGCACGGGCGTGTGGATGTCCTTGCCGTGGATGTGGAACTCGCCGATGCCCTTGTGGACGCCCTTGGCCAGCCGCTGCTCGAGGTAGGGGATGGTGGACGGGTCGCGCCACCACGTGCTCATGTCGTCGCGCGTGCGGTAGGGACGGAGGATCGGGATCACCCGCTTGGGGTCGCGCTCGTAGAGCTTCAGCGTGCCGTCGTCCGGCGTGCTCGACACGAGGGCGCGTGCGATTCCTGCCTTGTCGAGGATGGCGACGATCTGGTCGGGGGTGTAGACGCTCCAGTCGGGCCTGCTGTAGTGGATGTGCCCGTCGAAGAGCGGCGCATCAGCGGCCGCCGCCGGGCTGCCGGTCGAGAGGACGAGGGCCGCGAGCGCAACGATCAGTCGCATTGACCCAGAGGCTATCACAACTTAGGATGCCCGTCGGGGGAGGGCTTCCATGCTAGACGCCGTAAGCATGAACGAGATCAACAAGATCTTCGCCGTCATCGACGCCATGGGCGTCCACCGGGAGCAGGTGGTCATCCCGCTGGGCACGGGCAAGGGGCGGGTGCGGCGGCTGCCCAGCGGCAAGCTCGAGATCATCGTGGACGCCGAGACGCCGATCGATCTGTGGCTCCAGGGGCTGCCCGACCTGATCCGCGCCGCGCAGTCGGCGTGAGGGCTGCCGCGCGCCAGCGCCTCTCCTTCCTCCCGCTGCTGGCCGTCGTCTTCTTCAACGTCAGCGGCGGCCCCTACGGCATCGAGGATGCGGTATCCGTCTTCGGCCCCGGCCTCACCCTCTTGCTGCTGGCGCTCACGCCGCTCCTCGTCAGCACGCCCATCGCTCTCGCCATGGCGGAGATGGCCTCGGCGCTGCCCGAGGAAGGCGGCTACGTCGCCTGGGTGCGGCGCGCGTTCGGCCCCTTCTGGAGCTTCCAGGTCGGCTGGTGGAGCTGGCTCAACAGCTTCGTGGACGTGGCCGTGTACCCCGCGCTCTTCGCGGACTACCTGCGCTTCTGGCGCCCCGAGATGACGGCCGTCGAGCGCTGGCTGCTGGCGCTCGGCTTCGTCTGGCTCCTCACGGCCGTGAACCTCTCCGGCGTGCGCGTGACCGGCTGGGGCGCCGTGGCCCTCTCGGCCGGCGCGCTTGCGCCCATCGTCGTCCTCTCCGCCGCCGCGGCCTCACATGCCGGGCACGCGCCCTGGTCGCCCTTCGCCGCGCCGGGGCAGGGGCTCTGGAGCGGGCTCGGCGTCGGGATCGCGGTCATGATGTGGAATTACTCCGGGTGGGACACGCCGAGCACGGTGCTGGGTGAGACGAGCCAAGCCGGGGCCTCGTACCGCCGCGCGCTCTGGTGGTCGCTTCCGCTGATCGCGCTCGCCTACATCGTCCCCATGGCCGCCGGACTGGCCGCGACGGGAGACTGGCAGCGCTGGGAGACCGGCCATTGGCCGGTCGTCGCCGGCCTGGTCGGCGGGCCCTGGCTCGCGGGCGCGGTCGCCGCGGGCGCAGTCACGGCCACGGCCGGCCTCTTTCTCTCGCTCGTGCTGACCAACTCGCGGCTGCCCTACGCGCTGGCGCTCCAGGGCCAGCTGCCTCGCTGGCTGGCGGCAACGCATCCGCGGACCGGCGTGCCCTGGGCCGCGGTGCTCCTGTCGAGCGCCGTCTACAGCGTCTTCGCGCTCTGGTCCTTCAAAGAGCTCATCGTGCTGAACGT
Source organism: Candidatus Rokuibacteriota bacterium (assembly GCA_030647435.1). Lineage (NCBI taxonomy): Bacteria > Candidatus Rokuibacteriota > Candidatus Rokuibacteriota bacterium. The sequence continues at coordinate 8,817 of JAUSJX010000066.1, read as the reverse complement.
CTGGCTCTACTCGCTCACGCTCCTGCTCGAGCTCGCCGCATTCGTCGCGCTGCGCCTGCGGGAGCCCGCGCTGCCGCGCCCGTGGCGCGTGGGCGGCGGCGGCGCGGGCCTCTGGCTGACGGCGGCGCTGCCGTCGGCGGCGGCGCTCCTGGCGATGGCGACGGCGGGCTGGAAGAACACCGCGGCCGGAGTCGTGGCCGCGCTCACGGGCCCTGCAGCGTGGGCGTGGTGGAGGAGGAAAGGCGGATAGGACGATTCAGCGCGGGCGCCCGCGGGCGAGGCGCGCCGCGGCCTCGAGCGCGCTCTCGCGGGGCGCGACGGGCGCGATCCCGAGCCCGAGCCCGCGCGCCATGCGCCAGACCTCTAACCGGTAGGCGCGGTCTTCGAGGAGGCTGCCCGCCCAGCTGACGCCTATCGGTGAAGACAGCCGCGCTTCTCGGGCGGCAGCGCGCATGGTCAGCGCCAGAGCGAAGGCGCCCCGGGTCACCGCGAGACGCGCGGGGCCCCGCCCGCGGCGGGCGAGCTTAAGCACCCGCGGGGCGAACGCCGCGACCAGCAGGACGGCATTGGGAGCCTGCGCAAGCCGGCGCGCGCGCGCTGGATGAACCGCGGCGAGCCAGTCGCGGCCGAGGGCAAAGGCGGAGCCGCCGTCGCCGAACAGCGGGCCGAGCCCGCCCGCGCGGACCCAGCGGCCGCTCGCGCCGCGGCCGAGCACGATCGAGCCCGTGCCCGCGAGCACGAGCAGTCCCGGGCGACCGCCGAGCGCGCCGAGGTGCGCGGCCTCGGCATCGGAGAGGACGGTCACCCGTCGCGCGAGGCCCCGCAGGCTCGCGGCCGCGGCGCGGCGCTCCGAGGCCGTCCAGACCCCGCGCGTGGCCACGACCAGGTGCGCCACCCGGGCGAGCCCGAGTCGCCAGCGTCGCCAGGTCGCGCCGAGCGCGGCTCGCAGATCGCGGGACGCGGGCCTCCGCATGACCAGCCGCCGCCCGCGCCCGTCAACGGCGAGCACACGCAGCCAGGTGCCGCCCGCGTCGACGCCCACCGTCCAATTGCGCGTCATTGCGGCCATTTTGCCCCGGCACCCCGAATCTTCGACACTGAATTCTCAACGGGTCGCTACGTCTCATAACCTGTGAGAGACTGAAATTACGAGGCTGCCCTGTCACGAGGGCGAAACCACCACTAAGGGAGCGCAGACGCGATGTTGAACATCATGATGGCAGTGCTGCTGGCAGCGGCGGGCACCGCGACAGCGGCCGGCCCGACGGAGACGGTGCAGACAGCGGTGCAGCAGGTCTTCTCCAGCCAGGGCGGCCCGGCGGTCAAGACGCTCTCCACGGCCGAGCGGCGCGCCGACGTTCGCAAGATCACCGAGACCCTCTTCGACTTCACCGATATGTCCGAGCGCTCGCTGGGCAGCGCGTGGACCCAGGCGTCGCCGGCCCAGCAGCAGGAGTTCATCCGTCTCTTCAGCACCCTCATCGCCAACGCGTACCTGAGCAGGATCGAGCAGTACGCGGGCGAGCCCATTACGTATGTCAGCGAGAAGATCGACGGCGACGAAGCCTCGGTGCAGTCCCGCGTGGTGACGCCGAAGGGCTCCGATATCGGGCTCGAGTACCGGCTGTACCGCGCGGACAGCCGCTGGGCCGTCTACGACATCTACGTCGAGGGCATCAGCCTCGTGGGCAGCTATAAGGCCCAGTTCAACCGCATCCTCCAGCGCGGCTCTTTCGCCGACCTGCTCAAGCAGCTCCGCCAGAAGGTCGGCTCCTAGTCTTTCACGATCCCGCGGGGATCCCGCGGGGATCCCGCGGGCTTGAGCCATAATGGCGCGAGTCCATGGCCGAGCCCGCGGGATCCGCGCTCACCTGGCCCGACTTCGCCATCTTGGCGGCGTCGCTGGCTTTCCTCGTCGCCATCGGCGTCGCGTTCAGCCGCGAGCAGCGGGGGACAGCGGACTTCTTCCTCGCCCGCCGCCGCATCCCCTGGTGGGCCGCGTGCCTCTCCTTCCTCGCCACCGAGATCAGCGCCGTCACCATCATCGCGGTGCCGGCCACCGCCTACAGCGAAAACTGGGAATACGGGCAATTCTTCGTGGGCTCGAGCCTCGCCAAGCTCGCCGTCGCCTACCTCTTCATCCCAGCCTTCTACCGCTACGACTGCACGACGATCTACGAGTTCCTGCTCTACCGCTTCGGCCAGGCCAGCCAGGTGACGGGCTCGGTCTTCTTCTTCATCACGCGCCTCCTGGGGTCGGGGGTACGGCTCATGGCCGCCGCCCTGGCCGTCGCGGTGCTCGTGGGTTGGCCGCTCTGGACGACGATCGCGCTCTTCACGGTGGTGTCCATCACCTACATCGCGCTGGGCGGCGTGAAGGCCGTGGTCTGGACCAATGTCTTTCAGGCCTGCGCCTTCCTCGTGGGCGGCGCCTTGACCGTGGCCTTTCTCGCCTGGCGCATCGACGGCGGGCTCGGCGCCATGCTCGGGACGGCGGCGGAGGCGGGACGGCTGAGCGTGATCAACTGGGGACCCGTGCCGGGCGCGGGCGATTTCTGGCGTCGGGTGCTGACGGACCCGAACATCTTCTGGCTGGCGATCCTCAACGGCTTCATCGGGTCCATGGCCGCCTTCGGCACGGACCACGACCTCATGCAGCGCCTATTGACCGTCGAGACGCGGGGCGAGAGCCAGCGCACGCTGGCGCTCACGCCGATCGGCACGCTGGTGACGCTCTCGCTCTACCTGGCCATCGGCGCGGGCCTCTTCACGTACTATGCGCAGCAGCCGTCGGGGGCGCTGCCGCGGCCGGACGAGATCTTCCCGTTCTTCATCCGCACGGCGATGCCCGAGCTTCTGCGCGGCGTCATGCTCACGGCCATCGTGCTGGCCTCGATCGACTCGCCGCTCGGGTCGCTCTCGGCCTCCTTCGTCACCGACATCTACCGGCCGCTGCTGGCGCCTGGGCAGTCCGACCGCCACTATCTCCGGGTCTCGCGCGTCGCCGTCGTCGCCTTCGGGTTGATGCTGGCGGCGCTGGCCTGGGGCTTCTCCTTCTTCGACAAGATCCTCTGGCTCGCCTTCAAGATCGCCGGCGTCACCTTCGGCTCGCTCCTCGGCGTCTTCCTGCTCGGCCTGCTGACCCGCCTGCGCGCCAACCGGGCCAACGTCGCCGCCATGGTCATCATGGGCCTCGTCAACCTCGTGCTGCTCGTGCTCTCGGAGACGGGGGTGATCGCGCTCGCCTGGTCCTGGCTCGTCATCCTGGGCACGGCCGGGACCATGACGTTGGCCCCGCTGCTGGCGCCGGTGCTCGACCGCGAGAGGGAATCTCCCGCCTGACCCGGGCGGGCAGGCAAGGTAGAATCGGGTCGTGAACCCCGAGACCCCGGTTGCCGAAGACGCGCGCATCCGGCTCCGTGCGGGCCTGATCTCCCTGGTGGTCTCCGTGCTCTTGCTGGCGGCCAAGTACCAGGCCTACCGCATGACCGGCTCCACGGCGGTGCTCTCCGACGCCCTCGAGTCCATCGTCAACGTCGTCGCCGCCCTCTTCGCGCTTGGCGGCCTGCTCTTCGCCGGGCGCCCCGCCGACCGCAACCACCCCTACGGCCACGGCAAAATCGAGTTCTTCTCGGCGGCCTTCGAGGGCGGCCTCATCGCCTTCGCCTCGGTCCTGATCGTCTACGAGGTCGCGCAGAGCCTTCTCGCCGGGCCCGAGGTCAGGCAGATCGGCACGGGAGTCTTGATCGTCCTCGGGGCCGGGCTCGTCAACTTGGGCCTCGGCTGGTACCTGGTGCGCACCGGCCGCCGTTACCAGTCGCTGACCCTGGTCGCCGACGGCCAGCACGTCATCGCGGATTTCTGGACGAGCGTGGGCGTCGTCGTCGGGCTCCTGCTCGTGCACCTGACGGGCCGCGCGTGGCTCGACCCGCTGGTGGCCCTGCTGGTGGCGCTGTCGCTGCTGTGGACGGGCTTCCGGCTCGTGCGTCACGCCGCGGGCGGGCTCCTCGATGAGGAGGACCCCGTGCTGTTGAGTCGCGTGCTCAACGCGCTCCAGGGCTACGTCGGCCACGGCGTCATCCGCGTGCATCACCTGCGCGCCATCCGCTCCGGGCGATTCCACCACGTCGAAGCGCACCTGGTGGTGCCGGAGTTCTGGAGCGTGGAGCGGGCCCACGACGTCTCGGAGGACGTGGCCGCCCGCGTGATCCGTGACCTGGGCGTCGAGGGGGAGATGGTCTTCCACACCGACCCCTGCCACCGGACGTACTGCGCAGTCTGCGACCTCGAGGACTGCCCGATCCGCCGCGAGCCGTTCCTCAAGGTGACACCGCTCACGCTCGAAGAGGCCGTCCAGCCGGACATGCCGCATCCCGCGCCCTAAGCTCGCCTGCCGGGCGCTCTGATCACGGGAAGGGACACGCTATGAGCCTTGACGACACGGCGATCCAGAGATTTCTCGCGACCAAGCAGGTCGCGCTGCTCGCCACGGTGCGGGCGGACGGCGCGCCGCTGGCGATGCCGATGTGGTTTCTCCACGACGCGGCGACCGTGACCATGATCAGCGTCGAGGGCACCCAGAAGGTCCACAACCTGCGCCGTGACCCGCGGGTCTGCGTGGTGGCCGAGGCCGGCGGCGGGGGCGGGGACATACGCGGCGTGACCGTGCTCGGGCGCGCGGAGTTTTTGGACGACGGTCCCGCGCGGCGCGCCCTCATCGAGCGCTTCCACGAGAAATACCCTCGCCTGGCGACCCTGTGGGGTGGCCGGGTGATGCCTGCGAACCGCGTGATGTTCAGGATCGCGCCTGAACGGGTGAAGAGCTGGGGGCTCGCCTGACGCGAGCCTTCAGCCGTCGAGGGTCTGGTAGCCCCTTGCATCGGTCGTGCGGCCGTCCTTGTACTCCACGATCCGCCTCGGCGAGACGTGGGTCCCCAGGAGCCTCAGCACCTGATCGCCGACGACGCGGAAGCTGTGCGGGACGTTCGGAGGCAGCGCGATGGTGTCGCCCTTTTCCAGCCGGACTTTGCGATCCTCCCGGCCATCCATCCAGGCCTCGGCTACGCCGTCCAGGACGTGCAGGACTTCCATGTAGGGGTGCGAATGCACCGGCGCGACATACCCGGGCTGGGACGTCTGGATGCCGGTACGTATCGGCGTTGTGCCCGCATCGTCGCCGAGGATGAGCTGGTAGACGGCGTCCGGACCGAACTTGACGATCTCGGTGTCGGTGAGACGGATCACTTTCATGTCAGCCATGAGAGGTCTCCTGAAACGTCGCTTCCGGTGAGCTCGGGATCAGGTCGCCCGTCGATCATAGGCCGAGCAGGGCCTCGAGGTTTCGCCAGAGGATTCGCTCCTTCTCCTCCTGGGTCAGGCTCTCGAGCCCCTGCACCCAGGCGACGGGGGACGGATGCCACGGAACGAACGGCCAGTCACTGCCGAGCACCACGCGGTCGGCGCCGACCTGGTCGAGCAGGAAGCGCAGCGCGGCCTCGCTGCCCGTGATGCAGTCGTAGTAGAGGCGCCGCTGGTAGGCGCTCGGCGGCTGGGGGATGCGGCGGGCCTCGGGGCGGCCCTGCCAGCCGCGGTCGAGCCGTCCCATCGCGTAGCACGCCGGGCCGCCGCCGTGGGCGATGCAGACGCGGAGATTGGGACACGCTTCGAGGACGCCGCCCGCGATCAGGATCGCGACGACGATCGCGTCGTCGAGGATGACACCGAGGCTGTTGAAGAGCCCGTCGCGCGCGGTCCGCTCCATCAGGAAGTTGTGCTGCGGCTGCGGATGGAAGAAGAGGACCGCGCCCATCGCCTCGGCGGCCTTGAAGAGCGGCAGGTACTTCGGCTCGTCCCACTGTAGGCCGTTCACCTGCGTGTCGAGCTCGGCGCCCTTGAGTCCGAGGACAGTCACCGCGCGCTCCAGCTCGTCGATGGCAGCCTTCACGTCCTGCACCGGCAGCGTGGCGAGGCCGGCGAAGCGCCGCGGCCACCGGCGGGTCATGTCCGCGATCTCGTCGTTGACCTCCCGCGCGAGCTGCCGGCCCTGCGCGGGGTCGAGGTGGTAGCCGAAGAACGGCGTGTGGATCGAGATGACCTGGACGTCGACGCCCTGCGCGTCCATGTCTTCCATCCGCTCTTCCGCCGTGAAGCGCACCTTGGGCGACGTGAAGCCGGTGCGTTTGCCGTTGCCCACGACGGTGCCGATGCCCTCGCCCGGCTCGTGCCGATAGCCGTACCACGCAGCGCCGGCGTCGGCGGCGCGCCACAGCGACTGGGGGACGACATGAGCGTGAATGTCGATCGTGCGCATGTTAGTTGGTAGCGACCGTGCCCGCGGCGGCGTGCTCCTTGATCGAGACGCGCCAATGGATGCGGTCTTCCTCGGGCGGATAGTCGCCCGCCGCCCTGTGGTACGAACAGCGGTTGTCCCAGATGACGATGTCGCCCTTGCGCCATGTGTGGCTGTACTCGGCGCCGGGCTGGATCATGCGGCCGGTCAGCTCTTCGATCGTTGCGTCACTCTCGCGCTCATCGAGACCCTCGATGCGCAGGATCTTGCCGGGATCGAAGTAGAGGCCTTTGCGCCCGGTCTCGGGATGCGTGCGGATGATCGGATGGAAGACGGGCGTCCAGTCGCGGTCCTCATCGTTGAGCAGCGCCGTCGCCTTCCGGCGGCCGCCGTAGGTGAAGGCCCCGCGAAGGCCGTCGAGCCGCCGCTTCAGCCGCTGCGGCAGCGCCTCATACGCCGCGTACATGCTGGCGAACAGCGTGTCGCCGCCCCTGCTCGGAACCGCGAGGGCATAGAGCTGGGTCGCCTTGAACGGCTCCTGATCGTACGCGCCGTCGGTGTGCCATCCTTCGGCGCCACGTCGATAGATGGCCATGTCGAGCGCGCCGTCCGGGCCGAACTTGTTGACGCCCAGCAGGGTGATCTCGGGATAGGCCGGGTGGCGCGTTGTCTTCGACGGGTGCGGCTGCACGAGCCCGAAGCGGCGGCTGTAGCGCAGGAAGTCTTCGATCTGGAGATCTTCCTGACCCCGCACCACGAGGACGTTGCTGTCGAGCCACGCTCGATAGATCACGGCAAAGCTCGCGTCGTCGAGCGTCCTGACGTCGATCCCGTGGATCTCGGCGCCGATCTGCGGCCCCATGCGGCGAACCTCGATCATGGCTGGGAGGATATCATCAACGGCGGGGCCTCGGTTTGACCTGTCCCTGGCGGTCTGGCACGATCGGCGCGATGACAACGGCCGACGTCGTCGAGCTCGATCGGCACCGCTACATGACCCTCGCCACATTCCGCCTCAATGGCGCCGAGGTCGCGACCCCCGTCTGGTTCGCCGCGGCCGATGGCAGGCTCTACGTGTTCACGGCCCAGCAGTCGGGCAAGGTCAAGCGGCTGCGGCATTCCCAGCGGGCGCGGGTCGCGCCTTCGGACGCGCGCGGACGGGTTCGTGGCGAGTGGCGGGAGGCCACCGCGCGCATCCTGACCGAGCCCCGCACGATCGAGCGCGCCCACGCGGCGCTTCAGGCAAAGTACGGCTGGCAGATGCGCGCTACCAATCTCCTGTCAAGTCTCATCGGCCGCATCAGCCACCGCGCCTGGCTCGAAATCCAGCTATAGTTCCACATATGGGAGATTCCAATGACGTTCGCCCCTGAGCACGACGTCCCGATCCCGTACATGCAGCGCACGCGCGACTACTATCTGGCGCTCGGCTACGGCGCGTATCGCTGGGCGCACTGCGACGACGTACCGTTCACGGCGCTCAACACGCCTCTGGCGAAGGCGCGCGTGGCGCTGATCACGACGGCCGCGCCGTACCAGCCAGGGCTCGGCGACCAGGGGCCGGGAGCGCCGTACAACGCCGCCGCGAAGTTCTACAAGGTCTACTCCGACGCGACGGACACGGTGCCCGACCTGCGTATCTCGCACGTCGGGTACGACCGCATCCACACCACGGCCCAGGATCTGAACACCTGGTTTCCGCTGGCGCGCCTGAATGAAGCCGTGAAGGCGGGACGGATCGGGGCGCTGACGTCTCGGTTCCACGGTGCGCCGACCAACCGGAGCCACCGGGTGACGATGGAGGCGGACGCGCCGGAGTTGCTCCGGCAGTGCCGGGAAGACGGCGCGGATGTGGCGGTGCTGGTTCCCAGCTGACCGGTGTGTCACCAGACCGTGAGTCTGGTGTCCAGGCATCTCGAGGCCAACGGCATCCCGACCGTAATCATGGGATGCGCCAAGGACATCGTGGAACACTGCGGCGTTCCGCGCTTCCTCTTCAGCGACTTCCCGCTCGGGAACTCCGCGGGGTGCCCGTTCGACGTCGAATCGCAGGCGCGAACGTTGGAGCTGGCGCTGCGCGTGCTGGAGGGAGCACCCGCGGGCCGGACCACGGTGCAGTCGCCGCAGAGATGGCGCGCCGACGCGTCCTGGAAGCTCGACTTTTACAACCTCGACAAGTTGACGCCCGAGGAGATCGCCGAGCGCCGCAAGGAGTTCGACGTCGTGAAGGCCATCGCGAAAGGAAAGCGCGAAGAAGGCGGCGGCGGCGCATGAGCAAGCCGTTCGCCGGCGTCCGGATCCTCGACTTCACCCGGTACCTCGCGGGCCCGTACGGCACCTACCAGCTGGCGCTCCTCGGCGCCGACGTCCTGAAGATCGAGTCGCGCGACGGCGACGAGACGCGCAGCCAGTTGATCAGCAAGGAGTGGGCGGAGCGCAAGATGCCGCCGGGCTTCCTGGCGGTGAACGGCAACAAGCGCAGCATCACGCTCGATCTCAGGCGGCCGGAGGCGGTCGAGGTCGTCAAG
>JAUSJX010000065.1 GCA_030647435.1 Candidatus Rokuibacteriota bacterium | reverse complement strand
GCGCCGGGCGGGAGAGAGGCGAAGACGGCCACGTTGGAGACTCCGGCAAAGGCCTCGACCGCCATGGCCGGCAAGCTGTCCAGAAGTTCGGCTGGGTATCCGAGTCGCTCGGCCAGGACTCGTCCAACGGGGAAGGCGTGTTTTTCCTCGGGTCGTGCCGCGGCTGCGGAATAGGCCCGCTGGACGGCGCTTCGCAACCGCAGGCCCCGATCAGCCGGCATTCGGACCACAGGGCCACCCCCCTACCCATGGGAAACGGCGGCGCGCCCACTACCAAGCTATCGGACAGAACGATACATTGATCTCCTATGGATGGCAACTCCCTATAGGTTCGTTACTGGCAGCAACCGGCAGCTACCACCAACCCCGCCACCAGACGAAGAAACCGGTGATCACGAGCAGCGCCACGAGGTAGATCCACCAGCTCTCGTACCAGGTCGTGACCTCGAGCCTCTCCCGATCCTCTTCCCAGCGGAGACCCTCGCGCCAGCCCGGCTCGCCGCGAAAATACTGGTGAAAGGCCTGGCTCACCCGCGCGAGCGGCAGCGTCGTCTCGGCGCTCCGGTAGCGGTGCTCGAGTGAGCCGTCCTGGTAGACGAGCGTGAAGCCCGTCGCGGCGCTGCCGCTGGCCTGGAGATACGTCGCCTCCTCGCGCGCCAGCGTCGCGACGAGGTTGCGCTTCCCGTCGAGGCCGGCCAGCACCTTGCTGATCGTACTGCCGTCGGGCGCGTCGTCGGCGTAGTCGAGGGTGCTGAGCGTAAAGGACATCAGTACGAGCGGGGCAGGCCCAGCACGTGCTCGCTGAGATAGTTCAGCGCCATCTGCTGAGAGATGGGCGCGATCTTGTAGAGGCGGATCTCGCGCCACAGGCGCTCGACGTAGAACTCCTTGGCGTAGCCGTAGCCGCCGAAGGTCTGCAGCGCGGCGTCGCAGGCCTGGAAGCCCGCCTCGGCGGCAAGGAGCTTGGCCGCGTTGGCCTCGCGGCCGCAGGGCCGGCCCGAGTCGAAAAGCCACGCGGCCTTGAGGCACATCAGCTCGGCGGCGTCGAGCTGGGCCATCGCCAGGGCCAGTGGATGGGCGATCGCCTGGTTCTTGCCGATGGGCCGGTCGAAGACGATGCGCTCCTTGGCGTACTGGACGGCGCGCTCGAGGGCCGCTCGCCCGATACCGACGGCCTCGATGCCGACCACGATGCGCTCCGGATTGAGCGAGTCGATCAAGTGGTAGAAGCCGTCCCCCACGGTGCCTACGACATCCGCCTCGGGCACTTCCATGTTGTCGATGAAGATCTCGTTGGAGTCCACGGCCGCCCGCCCGAGCTTCTCGATCTCGCGCACCGTGATCGCCTTGCGATTGAACTCGGTGAAGAACAGCGTCATGCCCTTCAGCGGCTTGGCGGGGTCGCGGTCGCTCGTGCGCGTGAGAAGCAGGATGCGGTTGGCGTGCTGGGCGTTGGTGGTCCAGACCTTGCGGCCGTTGACGACCCAGCGATCGCCCTTCTTCTCGGCGCGCGTCTGGATGCGGGAGGTGTCGGTGCCCGAGTTCGGCTCGGTGACGCCGAAGGACATGATGGTCTCGCCCGTCACGATCTTCGGCAGCTCGCGCCGCTTCAACTCCTCCGTGCCGTAGCGCACGACCGGCTCGGGCGGAAAGCAGTAGAAGTGGATGGGCGAGGCGCCGGAGGTGCCGGCGCCCGACGCGCAGATCTCGTGGAGCATGATGGCGGCCTCGGTGACGCCGAGCCCGGCCCCGCCGTAGGCCTCGGGGATCATGAGCCCGAGCCAGCCGTTGTCCGCAAAAGCCTTGACGAACTCGTCCGGGTACTCGTGCTTCCTGTCCTTCTCGAGCCAGTAATTTAGCGAGAAGTTCCGCGCCAGCGCGGCGACCTCTTTGCGGATCAGCTCCTGCTGCTCGGTGAGCGCGAAGTCCATCGTGGCCTCCCTGTGCGTCTAAGGGCTGGCGGAAGGATAGCACGGACTTGCTCGCGCGAGAGCCTCGGGGGTATCCTCCAGGCGTGGAAACGACCCACGCCATCCAGGACTACCTGGGCGCCATCTACGATCTGGCCGGCAGCGACAAACCGGTGATCGGCGCGCGCCTCGCGCGGCACATGCGCCTCTCGGCGCCCTCCATCACCGAGGCGCTCCGGCGCATGCAGCGCGAGGGCTACGTCAAGGTGGCGGGCAAGAAGGAGATCCGCCTCACCACCAAGGGTCTCGACATCGCGCGCACGATGGCGCGTCGCCACCGCCTGCTCGAGCGCTGGCTGACCGACGTCCTCGGGCTCGACTGGTCGCGCGCCCACGACGAGGCGCACCGGCTCGAGCACGCGCTCTCCCCCGTCGTCGAGGAGCGCCTGGCCGTGATGCTCGGGATGCCCTCGACCTGCCCGCACGGCAACCCGATACCCGGTATGCCCCAGCCCGAGGCGCACAACCCGATCCCGCTCTCGCAGGCCACGAAGGGCCAGGCGCTCGTGGTGGAGCGCATCACGGAGGAGGCCGAGGCCGACCGCCAGCTGCTCAACTTCCTGTGGGAGAGCGGCGTCCGGCCCGGCAGCCGTCTGACCGTGTCCGAGGTGGCGCCCTACGCCGGCACCATCTCCGTGCTGCTCGACGGGCGGACCGTCACGATGGGGCTCGCCGCCTCGCACAAGATCTGGGTCTACGACCCGCAGCAGCTCACGCCCCCGCGCAAGCCCGTGCGCGCCCAGAAAGCGCGAAAGGTTGCCCCGTAGATGGCCGTCAAGGGGCTCTACGCCCTCCAGAACGGCTTCATGGGGTTCGAGAAGACCGGCCTCTTCTTCGGCGAGCGATCGGCCGACAAGGTGCGCATCCCCGTCACGTGCTATTTCGTCCGCACGGGGGACACGACGATCCTCTTCGACACGGGCGTCTCCCCCCGCGCCGTGCCGGGGCTCCTGCGCACCGATCCCATGGCGGGCTTCACGGAGGCCGACCTCCTCGTCCACCGCCTCGATTCGATCGGGATCGAGCCCAAGGACGTGGACCTGGTGGTGCTCTCGCACCTGCACTACGACCACGCCGGCGGCGCCTTCCTCTTCCAGAACTCGGAGCTGGCCGTCCAGCAGGACGAGTACTCGTACGCGAACTACCCCGCGGGCTTCTTCGCGGGCTTCTACTACAAGAAGAACTTCGACCTGCCCGGCTACCGCTGGCGGCTCCTCGACGGCGACGCGGAGATCGTCCCGGGCGTGACCGTGCTTCGGAGCGACGGCCACACGCCGGGGCACCAGTCGCTGCTGGTCGAGCTGCCGCAGACGGGCCCCGTGATACTCGCGGGCGACTGCTGCTACTGGCAGGAATCGATCGACAAGGAGATCCCGCCCGGCGTCGTGTGGGATCCGACGCGGGCCATGCACTCGATCAAGCGGCTCAAGACCGTCGCCCGGCTCATGGGCGGCCGAATTTTCCCGAGCCACGACCCCGTGTTCTGGGCGTCCGCCGTCAAGGCGCCCGACGCGTCCAGGGAACCACCCCTCCCCCTGCCCTCTCCCCTGAGGGGAGAGGGGTCCGAATCTTCCCTCTCCCCCACCGGGGGAGAGGGTAGGGTGAGGGGGCATCGTCCAAGGAGGAACACATGGGAGTCCTCGACGGCATCAAGATTCTGGAGCTCGCCCGCGTGCCGCCGGCCGAGCTGCCCGGCATGATGTTCGCGGACATGGGCGCCGACGTCCTCAAGATCGAGACACCGTCCGAGACGCAGGAGGACCCCGACTGGCAGCGGCGCTCGGCCTTCGTCTACGTCAACCGCAACAAGCGCTCGCTGGCGCTCAACATGAAGGCGCCCGAAGGGCAGGCGCTCTTCAAGAAGCTCGCGGCCGGGGCCGACGTGATCATCGAGGGATTCCGCCCCGGCGTGATGAAGCGGCTCGGCGCCGACTACGAGGCGATCCGCGCAATCAACCCGCGCATCGTCTACTGCTCCCTCTCGGGCTTCGGCCAGAACGGCCCCTACCGCGACTACCCGGCGCACGACATGAACTACCTCTCGCTGGCCGGCATCCTCGCGCTGATCGGCGAGCCCGACCGCAAGCCCGCGATCCCGCTCAACCTCGTCGCCGACTACGCGGGCGCGAGCATGCACGGCGCCCTCGGCGTCATGTACGCGCTCTTCGCCCGCGAGCGCACGGGCAAGGGCCAGCACGTGGACGTCTCCTACCTCGACACCTCGGTCGCGCTCCTGGCCGCCACGCCCAACATGCGCTTCTTCTTCAGCGACGGCCTGGCGCCCAAGCGCGGCGAGGGCTTCCTCGGCGGCTCGTATCCCTACTACGCGATCTACGAGACCAAGGACGCCAAGCTCCTCACCATCGGCTGCACCGAGCCCTGGCTGTGGGAGAACTTCTGCAAGGCGCTCGGCCGCCCCGACTTCGTGCGCTTCGCGCGCAAGCACGACCAGTTCGTCCGCGCGGCCAACGCGGAGGAGGTCAAGGCGCGCGACGAGATCGAGGCCATCATCCGCACCAGGAACCGCGACGAGTGGTACGAGCTCCTCGTCAAGGCCGACGTCTGCGTGGGCAAGGTCTACGACCCCGAGGAGATGGTCGCCGACCCGCAGGTGCAGGCCCGCGAGATGGTGGTCGAGGTCAAGCACCCGACCCTCGGCACCATCAAGGAGTTCGGCATCCCCATCAAGCTGTCGGCGACGCCCGGCACCGTGCGCACCGCGGCGCCGCACGCCGGCGAGCACACCGAGGCCGTCCTGCGCGAGCTGGGGCTCTCCGCCGCGGACATCAAGGCGCTGCGGGAGAAGAAGATCGTCGGCTGACCCCGACGAATCCTCGCGCGAGCCGGGTGGGGGCGGGGGCACCTCCCGTGGACCCGTATCTTCTGCGCGCTGCCGAAGCCGGAGACCTCAATCTCGTGGCTCCATCGAGACGTCGCCACGCGCCCGCGAGTCAGCGTGGTCCGCGGGAGGTGCCCCCGCCCCCACCCGGCGTCAGCCGCCAGCTAGCGCATGTTGCCGGTGTGGCCGAGGGAGTAGCGGCCGGGCTGGGGCCAGACCGTGAGGCCGTGGGGCTCCTTGCCAACGGCGATCTTCCGCACCTCGCCTGAGGTGGTATCGATCGCATAGACGACGTCGTCGTACCGGCCTGAGAGCCACAAGACCTTTCCGTCCGCGCTCACATTGCCCATGTCCGGGCTTCCCCCGCCGTGTATGGGCCACGTGGCCACGATGTCCCGGGTGGCGAAATCGACGACGGAGACGCTCCCCTTCCCGTTCGGCTTGCCGCGGATATGGTTCGAGCCGCGGTTGGTGACGTAGAGCTTCGTGCCGTCGCGGCTCGGGTACAGCCCATGCGTGCCGATACCGGTTTGGATGAAGCCGATCTCCTTGAAGCTCTCGCCATCTACCACAAAGACGCCGTCCGCCTTCATGTCGGCCACGTAGAAGGTCTTCCCGTCCGGAGAGACGCGGATGTCCTGCGGCATGCCGCCCCTCGAGAGCTTGAGATAGCCCAGGACCTTGCGCCCGACCAGGTCGATCTTCGCCAGGCTGCCCTGGAACTCGCAGGTAAAGATGACGAAGCGGCCGTCGATGGAGAAATCCGCGTGGTTGATCCCACCGCACTGCGGCACCGGAAGCGAGCTCTGCAGGGCCATGGTATGGGGATCGCGGAAGTCGAGCCGCTTGAGCGCCTCCGCGACCACGATGGCCGAGCGCCCGTCGGGCGAGAAGTACATGTTGTAGGGGTCGTCGACGGCGATAGACTTGCCCGGCTTGCCGGTCGCCGGATCGATCGGCGTCAGGCTCCCGTCGGTGCGCCCCTCGGCGTTGTTGGTGACCCAGAGCGTCTTGAGGTCATACGACGGCACGATGTGCTGCGGGTTGATGCCCACCCGGAACCGATCGACGACCTTGAGCGTCGCCGGATCGATCACGTAGACGTCATTGGATTTTAGATTCGGGACATAGACTCGCGGCAGCGCGTTCGCGACGGCGGGGCTCAGCTTGTCCGGCCGCGTCTCGCTGTAGAGGTTGCTGCGATCGACCACCGGGGGCATACCGGGGATCGTCTCGATGGGAGGGGTGCCCTGCTGAGCGCCGGCGGGGCAAGGCGAAAAACCTACCGTCACCGCGAGCCCGAGTGTGAGACCGGCACGCGCGACGGCAAGACGACGAGCACGATTCGCTACCTGCACCGAAGCCTCCCGGGAATGGGGTTTGCTGCGTCAGCGGCGGGCGATTGACTTTCTGATCGCCTCGGCCGTGCGGGTCACGATCATCTCGACGCCGAGCCGCCCCAGCTCGGCGCTGGCCCGGGTCGGGTCGCCCGACACGCCGCTCGCGCCCGGCGGCCAAGAATCGGGCCGCAGGCGCCCGGGCCGCACCACGCGCGGATCGACGGCGAGCATCAAGGAGGTATCGGTGAGCCCGGCGTGGAGCCCCAACTCCTCTTTCCGATAACCCCGCTCGCTGAGGAGACGCGGAAACTCCACGTCGGCTGCCAGGTAATACTCATCGATCGCGTGGACCCTGACGGGCGCCGCGGCCCACTCGCGATTCAGCCGGCCGGCGACCGTCTTCTGGTCCGCCTGGGTGCCTCCGTGGTCGCCCAGGAAGACGATGTCCCGGAACCCGTGGGCCTTGAAGCTCCGCGCCGCGTACTCGAGGACCTTCTGGAAGGTCTCGTCCGGAACAGTCACCGTGCCGGGAAACCGCATGTGTCCCGTGGCAGGGCTGAGCCGCCCCTCCGGCACGTACGAGATGACCGGCGCCACGAGCGTGCTGCCGAGCGCGCGCGCGACCTTCTCCGACAGAACCTTCACCCGCGCGTTGTGCTTGCCGAGCGTCATGTGGGGACCGTTCTGCTCCGTGCCGCCGACGGGCACGAGGATCGTCGTGCTCTTGGCCCCGATCAGGTCGCGGAGCTCCGTCCAGGTCAATTCCTCGAGGAGCACGGTGTCAGGCGCCTGGGCCCACACTCGACCCGCGCAGATCAGGATCAGGCACACGGCCGCCGCCAGCGCTCTCGATCTCATCGCCACAGCCTAGGTTCGCCCTCGCGTCAAGTCAAGCAGCGCCCGGCCCCCTCTGCTACGCTTGGCGTCCAAAGGAGACACGCATGCGTCTCACGGGCAAGGTGGCGATCGTCACGGGCGCGGGGACGGGCTTGGGCCGCGCCATCGCGATCATGTTCGCCCGAGAGGGCGCGAAGGTGACGCTCAACGGGCGGCGCGCCGAGCCGCTGGAGAAGGCGGCGGCCGAGATCGCGCAGGCCGGTGGCACGGCGCTCGCGTGCGCGGGCGACGTGACCAAGGCGGCCGACGTCAAGAGGATGGTCGAGGCGACGGTGAAAACGTTCGGAAGGCTCGACATCCTCGTCAACAACGTGGGCGGCATCCCCGAGCGCGGTCCGGTCCTGGCCCTGAGCGAAGAGGGCTTCAGGAAGACGCTCGAGGTCAACCTCACGAGCGCCTTCCTCTGCTCCAAGCAGGCGCTGCCCGAGCTCATCAAGACCAAGGGCAATATCGTCAACGTCGCCTCGCTGGCGGGCCTCCGCGGCGCGCCGAACAACACCGCGTACGGCGCGGCCAAGGGCGGCATGGTCATCCTGACCAAGGATATGGCCGTGGACTACGCGCCCCAGGGCGTGCGCATCAACGCCATCTGCCCCGCCTACGTCGAGACGGACCTCAACCGCGATCTCCTGGCGAACATGAAGAAGACGGGCGAGTACGAGGCGCTCGTGAGGATGCACCCGCTCGGCCGCCTGGGCGAGCCCGATGACGTCGCCTACGCAGCGGTTTATCTCGCCTCCGACGAGGCCAAGTGGATCACCGGCCTGCCGCTCTCCGTGGACGGAGGAATCAGCGCGATCCGGTAGCCTTGACTGGGCCCGGCCCGGCTGTTAGCGTGCCCGCGTGGCGACCTTCAGCGCTCCCCTCCTCGAGCGGACCTACTCCACGGCCGATGTGGTGGAGCAGCGCGCCCGCGTCCGGGCCAAGGTGGTGCCCAAGCGCAGCGAGCACGGGCTCGATATCGGCTGCGGCCCCGGCCTCCTGGCCTGCGAGCTGGCGCGCGACGTCGGCCCAACGGGCCGCATGGTCGGCATCGACCAGAGCTCCGATATGGTCTCGATGTCGGGCGAGCGCGCCCGCCGCTCGGCGCTGGCCGGGCGCACGGAGTTCGCCGTCGGCGACGCGGTGGAGCTCCACTTCCCCGCACAGAACTTCGACTTCCTGACGGCGGTCCAGGTCTACGAGTACGTCGCCGACCTGCCGCGGGCTCTCAGCGAGGCGTACCGCGTGCTGAGACCGGGCGGGCGTCTCATCGTGATGGACAGCGACTGGGACTCCTGCGTCTGGCAGGCGGATGACGGCGACCGGCACGCGCGCGTGCTGCGGGCGTGGGAGGCGCACTTCGTCCACCCGCACTTGCCCGCGCTGCTGCCGCGGCTCCTGGGCCAGGCCGGCTTCGCGTTCAAGAGCCTCTCCGTGGTGCCGATGGTCAACCTCCACCCGGACGACACGACCTACAGCGGCAGTCTGATCGACGTGGTCGCGCGCTTCGTGAGCCGCAAGTCGGGCATCTCCAAGGACATGGCGCAGGCCTGGGCGGACGACGTTCGAGGGCAGGATCTCCACGGGCGCTACTTCTTCAGCCTCTCGCGCTTCCTCTTCCTGGCCGAGCGGCCGATGACGGGAGGCTAGCCGGTGCGCATCGAAGTGGACCTGGTCCAGGAGGAGGACGGCCTCTTTCGCGCCACGGCCGTCGCCTACCCGAGTGTCACCGTCACCGGGCGCATCGAGAAGGAGGCGCTTGGCCTGCTCGTCCAGGCGATGGAAAAGCACTTGAAGGAGGAGGCCCGGAAGGCCGCTTCCGGCGCATGAGCGAGCCCGCGCGAGCGCTCTCCGACCTCCGCGTGGTGGACTGCTCGCGCCTCATCGCCGGCGGGGTGCTGGCCACGATCCTGGCCGACCTCGGCGCCGACGTCATCAAGGTCGAGAACCCCAAGGGCGGCGACCCGCTGCGCACTTGGTCCAAATCGCTCGGCGAGCTCTGGTGGAAAGTCTACGCGCGCGGCAAGCGCGCGATCACGCTCAACCTGACCACGCCCGAAGGCCAGGCCCTTCTCCGCCGCCTCGTCACAACCGCCGACGTCCTGATCGAGAACTACGTCCCCGGCACGTTCGAGAAGTGGGGCCTCGGCTGGGACGCGCTCTCGAAGGAGAACCCGCGCCTCGTCATGGTGCGCGTCTCCGGCTGGGGACAGGACGGCCCCTACCGCGACCGCCCGGGCTTCGGCACCATGGTCGAGGCCATGTCGGGCTTCGCCGCGACGACGGGCCCGGCGGAGTCGCCCACCCTGCCCTCCTTCCCCATGGCCGACATGGTCGCCGCGCAGGCGGGCGCCGTCGCGGTGCTCGCGGCGCTCCACCACCGCGACCGCGTCTCGGGACGCGGGCAGATGATCGACGTGCCGCTCTACGAGCCGCTGCTGGCCATCCTCGGTCCAAACGCGCTCGAGTACCGCGCGCATGGAATCGTCCGCGAGCGCATCGGCAACCGCTCCCACAACGCGAGCCCGCGCGGCACGTACAAGACGCAGGAAGGGAAATGGGTCGCGCTCTCGGCCTCGACTCCTGCCTCCGCAGAAGCGTTGTTCAAGGCACTGGGTCTCGAAGGCCTCCTCGCGGACCCGCGCTTCGCCACCAACGACGCGCGCATCGCCAACGGCGAGGCCGTCGACCATGCGATCGCCGAGGCCATCGGCAGGCGCTCGCGCGAAGAAATCGTCCGGCTCTTCGAGACTGAAGGGCTGACCGCGGCGCCCGTCTACGACATTGCCGACATCATGGAAGACCCGCACTTCAAGGCGCGGCGCACCTTCGTGGAGCTGCCGGATCCCGAGCTCGGCACGGTCACCATGAGCGCCCCCACGCCGCGCCTGTCCGAGACGCCGGGCTCCATCCGCTGGGCGGGCCCGGCGCTGGGCGCCCACAACCGCGAGGTCTTTGCTCACGAGCTGGGCCTCTCGGACGCCGAACTCGAGAAGCTGAAGGCCAACGGAATCATCTGACGTCGAGCCCGTAGGGCGAGCCGGAGTGCTAGCATGAGGCCCATGCGGCCGAAGGCGGGCCCCAATCCCTATCTCGACGCGACGGCGGGCCAGATGCTGGCCCGCGTCGCCGCCCGCTACCCCGACCGCGAGGCCATGGTCGCCGCCGCCCGGCGCATCACGTACAAGGAGCTGCTGCGCGAGAGCGAGCGCGTCGCGCGCGGGCTACTGGCGCTCGGTATCGCGAAGGACGACAAGGTCGCGCTGTGGCTGCCCAACCGCCCGGCGTGGCTCTTCGTCCAGCAGGCCTGCGCGATGATCGGCGCCGTCGCGGTCGCGCTCAACACGCGGTACAAGGCGCACGAGCTCGCGTACATCCTCGGCCAGTCGGATGCGACGACGCTGATCCTTGCCGATCACCTCGGGCGGGTAGATTTCCTCGAGACGCTGAACGAAGTGCTGCCGGGCCTGCGCGACGGCGAGCCGGGCGATCTCGCGGTGCGAGAATTCCCGACGCTCAAGCGCGTGATCGTGGACGCGGAGGATCCCTACCCCGGCTGTCTGCGCCTCAGCGACATCCTCGAGGCGGGCGACGAGCCCGAGTGGCAGGCCGCGCTCGAGCGGGCGCGCGCGAGCGTGACGCCGGACGACCCGTGGACCATCCTCTACACCTCGGGCACCACGTCGTTCCCGAAGGGCGCGCTGATCAGCCACCGGAACGCGGTGCCTCACGGCTGGTACTCGGGCGAGGCGCTCCGCGTCACGCCCACCGACCGCGTGCTCCACGCCCTGCCGATGACGGGCACCTGGGGCGGACTCTGCATACCGCTCTCGACCTTCTCCCATGGCGCCTGTCTGGTCGTGATGGAGAGCTTCGACGCGGCGGTGGCCCTCCACCTGATCGAGCGCGAGGGCATCACGATCTGGAACGCGGTGGACGCCATGGCCATCGCGGTCCTGGACCACCCGGACCTCGCCCGCCGCAAGCGCTCGACGCTCCGCACCGGCGGCTTCGGCATGACGGGCGGCGGGCGCGACGGCCTCTTCGAGGAGATCCTGCGCACGCTCGGAGTTCCTCAGGCCTACCAGCCCTACGGCATGACGGAGCTGAACGCGCTCTCCATGCTCCACGACCTCGACGAGAGCGACGCATCCCGCGCGCTGCCCGGCGTCTGGCCCGCCGACGGACTCGACGTGCGCGTCGTGGATCCCGAGACGGGCGAGGACATGCCCGTGGGGCGCGAGGGCGAGCTGTGGTTCCACGGCCGGCTCGTGACGCGCGGCTACTACAAGAAGCCCGAGGAGACGGCCAAGGCCTTCACTCCTGACGGCTGGTTCAAGTCAGGCGACCTCGCCGTGCGCGACGTCGAGGGCCGCACCATCTTCAAGGGCCGCCTGCGCGAGGTCCTGCGGATCAGCCACTTCATGGTGGCGCCGGCCGAGATCGAGGCCTTCATCATGACGCACCCGAAAGTGCTCCAGGCCTTTGTCATCGGCGTCCCCGACCCCAAGCTGAACGAGGCCGCCGTCGCCTACGTCATCCCGAAGCCCGGCGAGCGCCTCACCGAAACCGACATCATCACCCACTGCAAAGGCAAGATCGCCTCCTACGAAGGTCCCCCGCCACGTCCGCATCGTCGCCGACGTCCCCCGCACCCCAGGCCCCCACGGCGACAAAGTCCAAAAAACCAAGCTCCGCGATCTCTTCCTCGCCGAGCACAAGTAGGCCCCTCACCCTACCCTCTCCCCAGAGGGGCGAGGGAAGAGGGAATCGAGAAGCGAACGGGGAGGCGGGGGTGGGGCGTCGGGGATGCCCCCCGAACCCCCGTGCTGTTGGGGGTCGCAGTTCGAGCTGAGCGACCCAGTCGCGAGGCGAGGGCTGGGTGGATCGGCACCCCGAGGCCCCGCCCCCGCCGGCGCATCCCGGCTCCACCACGGTTGAAGCCCCCTCGCGCGTCGCGTATGCTTCGGGGGCACCGCAACCCAGCGCCGAGACAAGGAGACCCACCGTGAAGCTCGACATCGGCATGCTCACCCACGACCTCAAGACCCTCCCCGACTACGCCCGCAAGGTCGAAGCCATGGGCTACGACTGTCTCTGGTCGGCGGAGACCCAGCACGACCCCTTCCTGCCACTGGCCGTCGCCGCCACCGTCACGTCCACGATCAAGCTCGGCACCAACATCGCGACGGTCTTCTCGCGCAGCCCCATGATCACGGCCATGATCGCGTGGGATCTCCAGAAGGCCTCGGGCGGCCGCTTCATGCTCGGGCTCGGCAGCCAGGTCAAGGCGCACAACGAGCGGCGCTTCTCCGTCAAGTTCGAATCCCCCGGGCCCAAGATGGCCGAGGCCGTCCGCGCCATTCGCGCCATCTGGGATTGCTGGCAGACCGGCACGAAACTAAATTTCAAGGGCCAGTTCTACACCTTCGACGTGATGACGCCGTTCTTTAACCCGGGACCCATCGAGCACCCGAAGATCCCGATCATGATCGCCGCGGTCAACGCCTACATGTGCGGCGTGGCGGGCGAGTTCTGCGACGGCATGCACGTCCACCCGTTCAACAGTCCGAAGTATCTTCGGGAGGTTGTGCACCCCACGGTTGAAGCGGGCCTGAAGAAGTCCGGGCGCGCCCGGAAGGACTTCACCTACGCGACCGCCACCTTCGTCGTCGTGGGCGACACTTCGAGCGAACGGAACGAGCAGGCCCAGATGGTCAAGCAGCAGATCGCCTTCTACGCGTCTACGCGCACCTACCAGCCGGTCCTGGATGTCCACGGCTGGGGCGGCCTGACGGGTCAGCTTCACAAGAAGAGCGTCGAGGGGGACTGGAAGGGCATGGCCGAGCTCATCACCGACGAGATGCTCGACACCTACGCGGTGACGGCGACCTACGACAAGCTCCACGACAAGATCATGGAGCGCTACAAGGGACTGCTCGACCGCACGTCCCTCTACCAGCCCTACCAGCCCAACGTCGGCGACCCGCGGCTCCCCTCGCTGGTCAAGCAGTTCAATGGGTAACTCGCGACCCCTCACCCTACCCTCTCCCCGGAGGGGAGAGGGATTCTTGGGATTCCCTCGCCCCCGAAGGGGGAGAGGGTAGGGTGAGGGGGAGATGGACCCAAGGAGGAGCAGATGACAAGCAAGGTGCAGGTCGAGATCAAGGCGCCCGTCGCCACGATTACGCTGAACAAGCCCGAGCGGCTGAACGCGCTCGACATCGAAGTCTGGGAGGGCATACGCGACGCGGCCGAGGCAGTGGACGGGGCCGCGGGCGTGCGCGCCGTGATCCTCCAGGGCGCGGGCGGGGCCTTCTGCGCGGGGCTCGACGTCAAGGCGGGCTCGACGCTCGGCGCGGTCTACGAGGCGCCGCCGGCCGTGGCCATGCAGCAGATCCGCGCGCACATCGAGCACCTCCAGGAGTGCTTCACTCGCCTCGAGCGCGTCCGCGTGCCCGTGATCGCCGCCATAGAGCGCGTTTGCATGGGCGCGGGCATGGAACTGGCGCTCTGCTGCGACATCCGGATCGCCGCCGAGGGCACGCTGTTCTCGATCCCTGAAGTCCAGCTCGGCATCATCCCCGACATGGGCGGCACGCAGCGGCTGCCGCGCACGATCGGCGTCGGCATGGCGAAGGAGCTGATCTACTCCGCCCGGCGCTTCGACGCGGCCGAGGCGCTCAGGATCGGCTTCGTGAACCACGTCTACCCGGCCGGCGAAATCGGGACGCGGGCGGCGGAGCTGGCCGCGGAGATCGCGGCCAACGGGCCGCTCGCGGTGCAGGCGGCCAAGCAGTCCATCGACGGAACCTACTGGCGCGAGCGCGAGGCCTGGCTTCTCTGGGAAGCCGAGCGGGCCGTCGGCCCCCTGCTGTCCGAGGACCGCAAGGCGGGCATGCGGGCCGCGGCAGAGCGCAAGCGCGCCGATTTTCAAGGCAAGTAAGCCCCAACCGGAGGCCTTCATGGCTGATCTTTTCGACCTGGGTGACAAGCCGCCGCTTGGGGAAATCCCGGCACGGATGCACGCGTACCTCGTCCGGCAGAACCGCTTCGGCCAGCCGCGGGACGCGTGGAAGCGCGAGGTCATTCCCACGCCCACGATCGGGCCCGACGAGGTGCTGATCTACGTGATGGCCTCGGGCATCAACTTCAACAACGTCTGGGCCGCCCTCGGCCAGCCGCTCGACGTCATCGCCGAGCGGCAGAAGCTGGGCGAGCCCGAGGATTTCCACGCGGGCGGCAGCGACTGCTCGGGCATCGTGTGGGCCGTCGGCAAGGGCGTAAAGAGCGTCAAGGTCGGCGACGAGGTCATCGTCCACAGCGGCTGGTGGCGGCCCGACGACCCGTGGGTCCTTTCCGGCAAGGACCCGATGCTGGCCGAGAGCACGCGCATCTGGGGCTATCAGACCAACTACGGTAGCTACTGCCAGTTTGCGCGCGCCCAGGCGCATCAATGCGTCCCGAAGCCGAAACGCCTGTCCTGGGAAGCCGCGGGCTGCTTCCTCCTCTGCGCCTCGACCGCCTACCGGATGCTCATGGGCTGGGCGCCGCACACGGTGGAGCGCGGCGACGTGGTGCTGGTCTGGGGCGCGACGGGCGGGCTCGGCAGCATGGCACTCGAGATCACGCGGGCCCAGGGCGGGCGGGTCGTCGCCGTCGTCTCCGACGAGGCCAAGCGCAAGTTCTGCGCCGAGCACGGCGCCGCCGGCGTCATCAACCGAACGCAGTTCGATCACTGGGGACCCATGCCCGACACCAAGGACGCCAAGACCTACGGCACCTGGGCCAAGGGCGCCCGCGGCTTCGGCAAGGCCATCTGGGACGCGCTCGGGGAGAAGACGAGCCCGCGCATCGTCTTCGAGCACCCGGGCGAGGCGACGCTGCCGACCTCGGAATTCGTCTGCGCCACGGGCGGGATGATCGTGATCTGCGCCGGCACCACGGGCTACAACGTCACGCTCGACCTGCGCTACCACTGGATGCGGCAGAAGCGCTTCCAGGGCAGCCATCTCTCGAACGACCAGCAGGCCGCGGCCGTCACCAAGCTCGTCGCCGAGGGCAAGGTGGATCCGTGTCTCTCGCACACCTACGTCTTCGACGACATCGCCCTTTGCCACCAGCTCATGCTGGAGAACAAGCACCCGTACGGAAACATGGGCGTGCTGGTCAACGCGCCCAAGCCGGGGCTCGGCGCGTCGTAGACCTCCTAGGGCGCCCTCAGTACCAGCGCGGGTCGCCCGGCAGGACCGCGAGAGGCTTACCGTCCACCTGGAGGACGCGGGGCCTGATCGTCTGCACCTCGCGCTTGCCCAGGGACTCCACCACGCTCGAGGCTGGAGAGCCTCCTCCCGCCACGAGCTCCAGATTCTTTATGGTCGGGAAGCGCAGGCCGATCTCCTTTCGCTTGAGGGCAGCCGTGGCTTCGGCCGGGGTCAGCCATTTGAGGTCCACGATCTCGTGGCCATCCACGGCGGGCTCCTGCCCGGGCGGCATGAGGGCGGCGAAGAAGCGCGTATCGAAGCGGAGCGGCTGCTCCTCGGGCGTGATCCAGTGGGCGAAGTACGCCAGCCGGTCTGTTGCCAGCGTCAGCTGCTCGGCCCTCAGCATGTCAAAAAAGGCCGGGTTGGCGCCCTGGCACGCGGTCCGGTAGGCCTCGTAGCGGAGCTTGGCCTCCGACGCAATGCGGAGCAGGCGGCCGTCGGCCTCATAGGCCAGAAGCACCCCCACCTCCTCGAAGGCTTCGCGAATGGCTCCTACCCAGTATGAGAGAGCGTCTCGGGGCGCGAGCCCGCCGCCGAGCCGAGCCGCCGCCTGCCCGGCCGTGAGCCCACAGCAGAAGCCTTCGCCGTCGGGGGGCATGTCGTCGGCTTCGACCTTGCCTCCCGCGAAAACGTAGTCTCCGGCTGCAAACTTGCTCTTGGCATGGCGCTGGAGCAGCAGGGCCTCGACATCCGTGGGTGGCCGGTCTCGAAGGAGGACGAGGGTGGCGGCCGGGGACGGGATAACGGGCTGGGTCATGGGGCGAGTCAGTTGGATTGTCACACAGGAGGCCGGGGGCTGTCCAAGCGCATGCTAACCTTTGGGCATCCGCATGAAACCACTCGCTCTGCTAATGGTCGTGGCCCTGGGGCTCCTCCTAGGGGGCTGCGCTTCGAGCCCTCCGCCGGCTCGCCGGGACGCGCCCCCGATCCGCACCCGCTGCCTCAATGACCGGGGCGAGGGATCCACGCGGCCCTTTATCTTCCTGTTCTGCGCGGAGTCGCCCTGAGTCCCCGGCCCGGCCGGGGCCGAAAGAGGCTTGCCAGGGCCCCCGCTCCGGTGAGAGAATTACCAACTAATAGAGGGGGTTGGGCATGAACGAACGCAGGGCCGATCTCAGGCGATACCCCAGGGCCAAGGTAGCTTGGCCGGTAGTCCTCGAGGTCGGAGACCGCCACTTCAACATCCAGACCGTGAACCTGAGCCCCATGGGCACCAAGGTCGGGCTGGTGGAGGCCCCCCTCGAGATCGGTAGCCAGGCCAAGCTCCGCATCCGCCCCCCGAACGGTCGCACCCTCGACGTCAATGCCATCGTCTGGCGCTCGGACCGAGACGGCTCGGCCTTCTTCTTCATCAGCGTGGACGGGGACGACGACGTGTACTCCGAGACCGCTCCACGGCCTGTGCCGCTGCCGTCCTGACCGCTCGGCCCCCAGCAGCCACTCTTCCGCTTCACGCTACCTACCACCGTCACCAGCGAGGATCCCTCATGAGCGCGGAAGCCAGGATCAAGGAGCTCGGCCTCGCCCTGCCCCAGCCGGCCAAGGCCTTGGGTAACTACGTCCCGGGTGTGCGCGTCGGCAACCTCCTCTTCCTGTCGGGCCACGGGCCCATTCGGGTGGACGGCGTGCCGACGGTGCGCGGCAAGGTCGGGCGCGACCTCTCGCTCGAGGACGGCTACAAGGTCGCGCGGGAGGTGGGCATCAACCTGCTGGGCTCGGCCAGGACACTCCTGGGCAGCCTCGACAAGGTCAAACGGGTCGTCAAGGTGCTGGGCATGGTCAACTCCGCCGAGGGCTTCGGCGACCAGCCCAAGGTGATCAACGGCTTCTCGGACCTGATGGTCGAGGTATTCGGCGAGAACGGCCGCCACGCCCGCTCGGCGGTCGGCATGGCCGAGCTGCCCATGGGCATCCCCGTCGAGATCGAGATGATCCTCGAAGTCGAGTAGCGCGGCGACACCGGGCGCGGACACCGTACCCGCGTTTACTCGCGGGCGATGAGACGTGGCAGGACGCGGAACGCCTCGGCGATGCGGGGGCCGTACCAGGTGGCGAGCTTGCCGTCAACCAGGTGGACGCGGCGGTCTCGCACCGCGGGGATGTCGGGATACGCGTCGAAATCCGCGAGGTGGACCTGGCGGAACCGGTACGGCTCGTCGGGCAGCAGGATAATCTCCGGCGCCGTGCGGGCGACATCCTCCAGCGTCACCTCCGGGTAGCGCGTCGCTGACTGGCCGAAGACGTTGTCGCCTCCGCACAGCGCGAGCATGTCGTGGGCGTACGTGTCGCGGTTGATGGTCATCCAGGGCCCGCGCCAGATCGGGTAGAACACGCGGCGTGCGGGCTTTCCCGCGCAGGCGCTGCGCACGTCATCCAGCGCGGCCTCGAGGTCCGCGGCCATCTCTCCCCCCCGCTCCGGCAGCCCCACCACCGCGCCGAGATCGCTCACGAGCCGAATGCCCGCGGCGACGGTCCGGGGATACGTGACGTAGACCGGGATGCCCCAACCGCGCAGGGTCTCGACGTGCTCGCGGACGTTCTCTTCGACGTTGGCGACCACCAGGTCGGCGCCCAGCTCGCGGATCACGTCCAGCTTCGGGTTCTTCTGGCCGCCCACGCGCGTCTTGGTCGCGACACCCTCCGGAGGCTCGGTGCAGTACACCGTGCAGCCCGCCACCGAGGGGCCGGCGCCGAGGGCGAAGAGAATTTCCGTGACGCTCGGAATGAGGGAGACGATGCGTCGGGGCGACGCCGGCAGGACAACGGCAGCTCCCGTTGCGTCGTGGAACTCCATCACGCGCTAGGATACCATGTGGGCGGGACGACCATGGAGCGCACCGCCGATCTCCTCTACCGCCTGCTCTACGGCGGCCTGCTCTCGCGGCTTCCGGAGCGGATCGCCGTGCCGCTCGGCCAGTGGGCGCTGCGACTCGTCCCGCTCGACATGCTGCCGGTGTTCCGCAACGAGGATCCTCGCCTTGCGATCACGCTGGGCGGCGTGAGGCTGCCGAACCCGCTGATCTTGTCCTCCATGTACTACGACACGACCATTCTCAGACGGGCGATGGGGCTCGGGTTCGGCGCCGTCACCGCCAAGAGCATCACACCGAAGCCGCGCCCGGGGCATCCGCAGCCGAACCTCGTGCGCGTCACCACGCCGGAGGGGCCCGGGCTCGTCAACTGCAACGGCTTTCACAATCCCGGCCTCGAGGCCTATCGCATCGCGCTGGCGTCACTTCCCCACCGCGTCCCGCTCATCGTCGCCGCGGCTGGCGAGTCGGCGGAGGACTACGTCGCAGTGGTCGAGGGCTTGGCACCCTTCGGCGATCTCGTCGAGATCAACATCTCCTCGCCCAATACCAAGCTCGTGTACGGTTGGTCCGAGCGGCCCCAGGAGCTGGCGAAAGTATTTCGCGCGGTCCGAAAGGCGACGGACAAGCCGGTCATCGTCAAAGTGTCGCCGGATTTTCGCCAGATCAATGAAGAGACGACGATCCCCTCCGCACGTGACGCGGGCATCACCATCGTCAACTGCGGCAATGCGCACCGCGTGGAGGAGCCGCGCCTCTCGCAGAAGGCCGGAGGACTCTCGGGGCCCGCGCTCTTCACACACACGCTCGAAAACGTGCGACGCCTGCGTGAGAAATTCGGCGACGGCATCGAGATCATCGCCACCGGCGGCATCGACGCGCCCGACAAGGCCCTCCAGACGCTCCAGGCCGGCGCGACGGCGTGCGGCTACTTCACCGGATTCATCACGCGCGGCCCGCTCCTGGCGCGAAGAATCCTCAATGCGCTTGTCAAGGCCCTTCGGTAACCCACACCTTATCCACTTATCCACAGACATCCACACCATGAAAAAATGCACGGTCCGATGCGGTTCTGCGGTCACGTATCGAATATATGACGCTCCGACCGTCCACCGCTTCGATAGGTGGAAAGACACACAGCATTCACGCGTGTCCCACGCTCGAAGAGCGAGAAAACCCGCATCTGGCGCGGCGAAACGAAGCCTTGACATGGTTTGTGCGCGTACCTAAGGTGGACATCTGCGCGGCATTTACGAGGTAGAAAACAGGACGTGAACACGCAGCTGAGGGGACGGTGAGTATGGAGGCCAGCCGGAAGCCACTGGCGAAGGTCGAAGGCAGGAAGCGGATGCGGCTCAGCGGGCTGACAGTGGTGTGGAGGGGGACGCCGAGCCTGGATGACTGGGTCGCCTACATCGCCAACGGTACGAAGTCGAAGAAGCTGATCCTGGCCGATCACACCTCGGAGCGGAAGGTAAAGGGTCTCCTGACGCGCATCCAGGGCCTCTCCAAGAAGGAAGTCGAAAAGCTGGCCAAGGGCTAGGAGACCTCCGTGCCGGCCGGCGCGACGGACTCTCTCACCGTGAATGGCGACGAGATGAGCGGCGCCATTGCGGGCATGAGCGGCGCGAAGGTCACACTCCGGCGGCAGAAGTAACCTCGGCCGCCGCGCGCCTCAGCCGCGCGGGAAGAGGCTAGTCCAAGGTCAGCGGCTTGACGGTGGCCACGGTCGAGGGATCCTCGGCCCAGATGGCCGGATCACCGTCCACGAAGAGCTCGACGGTATTGCCATCGGGATCCTCGCAGTAAATCGATTGGCTCACCCGATGGTCCCGTGTGCCCCGAATCGGCACGTGGTGGGCGTCGAGTTGGGCTTTCGCCTCGCGCAGCAGGTCCAGGGAGTCTCCGATCTTGAGGGCGACGTGGGCCAGCCCCACCGCGTGGTCAGGTGGCGAGGGGGCATCGGCACCCACGGCCATGACCGCCAGGTCATGGTGGTTGCTGCCCGCCGAGAAGAAAACCATCCGCCCCGGAAAGCGCGCGACCTCCTTGAGCCCCAGCACGCCCTCGTAAAAAGCCTTCGAGCGCTCGAGGTCCCTCACCTTCAGCACCACGTGCCCGACTCCCTGGATTTTCATAGCGCTCCCCGTTGGGCCAGGCTGATGAACCGCTCCCGACCGATAATAACGTGGTCGTGGATGCGCAGGTCGAGGAGCTTTGAACACTCCACCAGCTGGCGGGTGAGTCTCAGGTCCTCGCGGCTCGGCGTGGGGTCTCCGCTCGGGTGGTTGTGGAGCAGGATGATGGAGGCTGCGGATTCGAGGATGGCAGGCTTGAAGACCTCCCGCGGGTGGACGAGGCTGGCCGACAGGGTCCCCTCGGAGACGACCACGTCCTTGAGCAGGCCGTTCTGGGCGTCGAGGAGGGCCAGCCTGAAGACCTCCTTCTTGAGGTCTTCCATCAGCGGCCCGTAGCGCGCGAAGACCTGCTCGGGGCTGGACAGCACCGGGCGCGCGTGGCCGTTGCGCGATCGAAGCCGCCGCGTGATCTCGAAGGCGGCCGCCAGCCGGACAGCCTTGGCCCGCCCCACACCTCGCACGCCTGCCACCTCGGCCACTTCGCGCCCCGCCAGCTCCTGGAGCGTGCCGAACTGCGTCAGGAGCCCGTGCCCCACGTCGAGGGCGCTCATCCCCCGGATGCCCGTGCCGAGCTGTATCGCCAGGAGCTCGGCGTCGGACAAGGCCGCCGCGCCTTTGTGATACAAGCGCTCCCTGGGCCGCTCCTCGGCCGGCCACTCCGAGATCCGAAGCTCACGCGCCATGCCGTTCTCGTAGCATGGAGCTCGTCGCGGGAACAATGTCCACTCTCTCAGACGCCCGCCAGGACCTCCGCGGGCCCGACGAGCTCGATCTGGCGGGGCTCGTCGCCCAATCCCGCGATCGTCACGGTGACGGTACGGGGCGGCAGGAGAGGCAAGAGCTTGTCGGCCCACTCGACGACCGTGACGCCCTCCCCGTGGAGCATCTCCTCGAGGCCCAAGTCCACGAGCTCGGTCAGGCTTCCGGTGCGGTACGCGTCAACGTGATAGAGCGTCAGCCTGCCCCGGTACTGGTTGACCAGGACGAAGGTCGGGCTCGTGACATCCGTCATGACGCCCAGGCCGCGCGCGAGGCCCTGGAGGAAGCAGGTCTTCCCCGCCCCGAGCGGGCCGATGCAGCCTACGACGTCGCCCCTGCCGAGCCTCCGCCCAAGCCGGGCACCAAGGGCCTGCGTCTCCTGGGCGCTTCGTGAGACGACCTTCATCGGACGGCCGGGTTGAGCGCCCCCGGAATCGCCTCGATGATGTCGGACGCGATGAGGCCTTCCTCGCCGCGATCGGCTGCGGCAAGGTCCCCAGCCAGCCCGTGGAGGACGCAACCGGCCTGGAGCGCGGCGAGCGGGTCGAAGCGGCGCGCGAGGAAGGCGCCGATCATGCCCGTCAGCACGTCGCCGCTGCCGCCCGTGGCCATGCCGGGATTGCCCGTGTGGTTGATGAAGACGCGCCCGTCGGGGCCACCGAGCACACTGCGCGCCCCCTTGAGCACGAGATGGACGCGGTGGCGGGCGCAGAATTCCCGCACGGTCTCGATCCGATCGGCCTGGACCTCGGCGATCGAGGTCCCGAGCATCCGCGCCATCTCGCCCGGATGCGGCGTGAGGACGCGAGGCGCCGGCGCCTCGTCGAGCAGATCGAGATGGCCCGCCAAAGCCGACAGCGCGTCCGCGTCGACTACCATGGGCCGGTCGAGCTCGGCGACGAGCGCGCGCGCGAGGGCCTGGCTCTCGGGGTCCAGGGAGAGCCCGGGCCCAAGCGCCACGGCGTCGCGCTGGGACGCGAGCTCGAGGACCCGGTCCTTGGCCCTGAACGAGATGGACTGGGCCGCGGTCTCCGGCAGCGCCTCGGTCATGACCTCCATGCTGAAGCCGGCGACGATAGGCTGCTGGGACACCGCGGTCGCCACGGTGCAGAGGCCGACACCGCTCCTGAGCGCCGCGCGGCCCGCCAGCGCCGCGGCGCCGCTCTTGCCGATCGATCCCGCTACGACCAGGAGGTGGCCGTACGTGCCTTTGTGGGCATCGGGCTTTCGCTTGGGGAAGAATCCGCTCACCGAGGTCGGGTCGAGCAGGAAGGTGGTGATGCCGCGCCCGACCTCCGCCTCGGGGATGCCGATGGGGACGACGACCACGCGGCCGGCATGCTCGGCGGCGGGATAGAGGAGGAGGGAGCGCTTGTAGCCCGCGAAGGTCGCCGTAAGCGCGGCACGCACCGCGGGACCGCGGAGAGCGCTGCCGTCCGAGCCCAGCCCCGAGGGCAGGTCGAGCGCGACCACGACACATCCTGCCCGTGCCGCCGACTCGTTCAGCCGTCCGATGACGTGAGCGACAAGCCCGCGGGCCGGCGCGGTGAGCCCGGTGCCGAGGAGCGCATCCACGGTGAGGTCGGTTCCGTCGAGGGCGCTCGGGATCGTCGCGGCCTCCGCTTCGGTGCGGATCTCCTCGACGCGCCCTCGCCATTGGGCGAGCGCGTGGGCCGCGTCCCCCTTCACCTCCGCGCGCGAGCCGAGCAGAAAGACACGGACCTTCGCCCCCTTGGCCTTCAGGTGCCGGGCGACCACGAAGCCGTCGCCGCCATTGTTGCCCTTGCCGCAGAGGACGAGGACCCGCTTCCCCCTGAGCGGCGCCCACTCGCGGGCGATCAGCGCCGCGGCGCCGCGGCCGGCATTCTCCATGAGCCGGGGGCCGGAGATGCCGAGCGTCCCGATCGCGCGGGCGTCCAGGGCGCGCATCTCGGTGGCCGTGAAGACCGGCCACATCGCTACTTGCCTCGCGTGGAGGCCGGGAGATCGGCCCACTGAGTCAGGAAGTCCCCGAGCACGGCCGTGTAGGCGTCCCGGTAGGTCGTGCGCGCCGACTTCGGCAGCTCGATGTGCAGAGACCTCTCCGAGCGGCCGAGGAGGCCGCCCGATTTGGAGGCCGATGCGCTGTAGCGCAGTGTATCCACGGGCTCGACGAAGATCTCGAGCTTCGGCGCTTCGGGCTGGCTGCGCAGATGGGCGTCCCGCACGAGCTCGAGGAGGGTCTTGAGCCGCCAGGCCTCCTCCATGGTGAGGCCGACCGTGGCGATCTCGACGCGCCCCGCCGTATCCTGGTGACCGTTGCCGTGGATCTCGACGTAGAAGCGCAGCGGCCCCTGGGCAGCCTCGGCGACCGAGCGGCCGTAGCTGTCGTAGACGCGCCGGGCGGCCTCGGTCTCCCCTTCCGAGCGCGGCGGATCGCCCGCCACGCTCTCAGTCGGGCGGTTGACGTTGTAGCGGCGCCCCTGGGCGTCGAGCGAGCCCTCGCCCGTGGCGACCACGGCGCCGAAGCCGGTGCTGCGCGCGAGCTCGAGGCCGATCAGGTCGGTGGCGGTGTCGGTGGTGCCGTGAGGGGCCCCGATGACGTAGCCCGGGCGGCCCTTCTGGACGTTGAAGCTGCCCTGCCCCGGCAGGGTCGGGCGCGGCGTATCGCCGACGGACACGGGCTGTTTCCCTCCGATGAGCCCCGCGCAGCCGGACAGGCAGAGCGCGAGGCCGAGTACGACGCTAGGTGCTGTGGCCCGCCCCGGCATCCGGCAGGTCTCCCACGAGCATGGCTTGGGCCATGGCGTAGTCACCGTCGTGGGTAAGCGAGAGCAGCACGCGCGAGGCGCCCTTGGCGCGCGCGATGGCCTCCGAGCGCCCCGTCAGCACCATGGTCGGCGCCTGGCCGCGCTCGCGGCGGACCTCCAGCTCGCGCCAGTTGACACCCATGCGCAGGCCGGTGCCGAGCGCCTTGAGCGTCGCCTCCTTCGCCGCAAACCGCGCTGCCAGGTGGGGAATGGGGTCGCGGCGCCTGCGACAGTAGGCGATCTCCGCCTCGGTGAAGACGCGCCGAAGGAAGCGATCGCTCCAGCGCTCGACGACGCGGCGGAAGCGCGGGATCTGCGCCAGGTCGACACCGATCCCCTTGACGTCCGTCATGCTCCGACCGCCTTTTTGATGATGGTCGACAGCTCCGAGGCGATGCTCTCGATGCGCGCCCTGTCCTCGCCCTCGATCATGACGCGAGCCAGGTTTTCCGTGCCCGAGTAGCGGAGAAGGATGCGCCCCGCCGCGCCCAGCTCGCGCTCGCGGGCCGCGTGGCGATCGGCGAGGCCCGGGATGGATTCGAGCGGAGGCTTCTCGCGCACCCGGACATTGACCAGCACCTGCGGAAACTTGGTCATGCAGGATGCCAGCGCCGAGAGCGGCTGCCCCGTCTCGCGCATCACGGCCAGGAGCTGGAGCGCCGAGACGATGCCATCGCCCGTGGGCGTGTGGTCGAGGAACAGGAGGTGCCCGGACTGCTCGCCTCCCAGGTTGGCGCCGGTCTTGACCATCTCCTCGAGGACGTAGCGGTCGCCCACCTGCGTCTTCACCGTCCGGATGCCCGCCTCGGCCAGCGCCTTGTCGAGACCCAAGTTGGCCATGACCGTGGTCACCACGGTGCCGGTCTTGAGCCGGCCACTCGCCGCCAGGTGCCGGCCGCAGATGGCGAGGGCGTAGTCGCCGTCGCGGATCTCCCCCGTCTCGTCCACGGCGATCAGCCTGTCGCCGTCGCCGTCGAACGCCAGCCCCAGGTCCGCGCCCGCGGCCCGCACTCGGCGCTGGAGCCGCTCGGGGTGCAGCGCACCCGACTTTCGGTTGATGTTGAGGCCGTCGGGCTTCGCGGCCAGGACAGAGACCTTGGCGCCGAGGGCGCGGAAGAGCCGCGGGGCGACGCGGCTGGTGGCGCCGTGGGCACAATCGAGAGCCAGCGTGACGTTGGCCAGGTCGAAGGGGAAGGTCTGGCGCGCGTGAGCAATGTACTCGGCCTCGGCCCGATCGTAGCGGACCAGGCGTCCGACCGAGGCGCCCGTGGGCTTTGGGGCGACGTCCGGGCCGCCCAGGCGCGCCTCGATCTCATCCTCCCAGCTGTCGGGAAACTTGGCGCCCTCGGAAGAGAAGATCTTGATGCCGTTGTCCTGGAAGGCGTTGTGGGACGCCGAGAGCACCACGCCGCCGTGGGCCTCGAGGCTTCGCGTGAGATACGCGATGCCGGGCGTCGGCAGCACGCTCACCTCGAAGACATCCGCCCCCGCCGACAGCGCCCCCGAGACGAGCGCTCCCTCGAGCATGGGCCCAGACAGCCGCGTGTCTCGCCCCACGACGAGGCGGACCTTCGCCACACCGTGATGCTCGAGAAGCGTCGCCACGAGCTGGCGCCCGAGGCGGAAGGCCAGCTCTGTCGTCAGCGGCTCCTCGTTGGCGACGCCGCGGATGCCGTCGGTGCCGAAGAGGCGGCCCATCAGCGCCTGCGGGCCAGCGCCACGCGCACGACGGCAGGATTCACGCGCAGCACGCTCACACCGGGGGGCACGACGATCTGCTCAGCTCCCAGGCTGACCACGAGGTCACCGGGGCCGGCGCCGGCCAGGCTCACCCTCACCCGGAGGGACTCGGGCGACACCCGAGAGAGCACGGATCTCAACCCGTGCAGCTGCACCTCGACGCTCTCGGACCTCTCGCCAGTCACGACGAGCCCCGGCGGCACCGAGTCGAGCTCGAGCGGCAGGGAGACGACGAGATTGGTCTTCTCGGAGGTCATGACGAAGACCCAGAGCCCCGCGGAGAAGGCCAGGGCCAGGAGCTTGAGCTCCCAGTGGCGCGTCAGGATCGCCATTGTCCGGTCCTGGGGGGGAGCGGCGCCGTTTGTTCGTCTTTGCTCGCCTCGGAACTGGCGGGGCCCAGCCCACCGAAGTTCCTCGGCTCGCCCATCGGCCCAGACCCCCCCACCGCATTGATCATGTGGTTTTCTGCGTGGCGAGCTCCGTGCACGGTCATTTGCGGAGCCATCCGCGGGCCGGCTCCCACCAGGGCTGGTCGGCCGGCAGCGGAGGGGCGTCGAGGGAGAAGAACGCGGCCAGGCGCCGGCGGAGGGCATCGGAGTCCAGAGGGCTCTCCATGCGGCCCTCGACCGCCAGCGAGATCCGGCCGCTCTCCTCAGAGACCACCAGCACGACGGCGTCGGTCTCCTCGCTGAGCCCGAGCGCCGCGCGGTGCCGCGTGCCCATCGCGCGCCCGAGCTGCGCGTTGCGGGAGAGCGGCAGGAAGCCGCCCGCCGCGGCGATGCGCCCGCCGCGGATGAAGACGGCGCCGTCGTGCAGCGGCGAGTACGGAAGGAAGAGGCTCTCGAGCAGATCGGCCGAAACGAGCGCGTCGAGCGGCACGCCGAGCTCGACGTAGTTGCGCAGCCCCGTCGCCCGCTCCAGGACCACGAGGCCGCCGATGCGCTTGCCGGCCAGGGACTGGGCGGCCTTGACCACCTCGTCGAGCAGGTGGCTCTGCTGCTCCCGTCCCGCTCGCGTCACCACGCGGAAGAACGGGTTCTGGCCGACCTGCGCCAGCGCGCGGCGCAGCTCGGGCTGGAAGAGCACGATGAGGGCGAGCACCCAGAAGGACCAGAAGTTGTCGAGGATCCAGCTGGTGCCGTACAGCTCGAACCGGTGGGCGAGGAACGAGGCGGCCATGAGGGCGGCGAGCCCGAGCAGCATCTGGACGGCCCGCGTCTCCTTGAACATGACGAAGACACGGTAAAGGACGAGCGCGACCAGGAAGATGTCGATCGCGTCCCGCACCCGGAAGGCCTGCAGCGCCGGCCACATGCTCAGGCGTCCCCGCGGGAGCGGCGTATGGCTTCGGCCACGCGCACGGCCTGGACGGTATCTGCAACGTCGTGGGCGCGGATCAGGTGGGCGCCGCCCAGCACCGCCGCCGCCGCGGCGGCCAGCGAGCCGGGGAGGCGCCGGCCGGGATCGGCCTCGCCGGCAATCTCTCCCACGAAGGACTTGCGCGAGACGCCGATGCAGATCGGCCGACCGAGGTCGCGCAGCCGCCCGAGGCCGGCCAGGATCTCGCAGTCCCACTCGTGCCAGGCGAGACCGCGCCGCCTGAAGAAGCCGATGCCGGGATCCACCACGATGCGTTCTTCGGGGATACCCGCCTGGGTGGCGATGCGCAGGCTCTCCTCAAGAAGGTCCATGACGGCGTCTACAGGGCCCAGCCCCTCGGCGCCGCCCCGCTCCGACGCCATGAGGATGACGCCCGCCCCCGCCCTGGCGACCAGGGGGGCGAGAGCGGGATCGGCAGTGAGACCGCGGACATCGTTGATGATCGCGGCCCCTGCCTCGAGAGCGGCCCGCGCCGGCTCCGCGCGGCTCGTGTCCGCCGAGACGGGCACGTCGAGCTTCGAGGCCAGGATCCCCACCGCCCAACCGAGGCGCTCGGCCTCCTCGGAGGCGGAGATGGAGCCCGACAGGTAGGGGGCCGTGGACATGGCCCCCACGTCGAGGAGAGCCGCGCCTTCGCGCGCCATGCGCTCGGCAGCACGCAAGAGGTCGTCGCCCCCCGTGACCACCGAGCCCGCGTAGAAGGAGCCGGGGCTGACGTTGAGCGCGCCCATCACGGCCACGGAGACGCCGTCGCCGAGATGCACCCCTGCCAGAGCCGCTCGGATGGGGGTGGTCACGCCAATAAAAATACCATTGACGCCGAGGCCAATGGTATCGAAATGCTGAGGAAAAAAGCGTGAATCAGGCGGGCGTCGGGGCTTCCTGGAACGGCCGGGCGAGCAGCAGCCGGTTGATCTCCTCGCCGTCGAGGGTCTCGCGCTCGAGGAGCGCGCGCGCCAGCACGTGGAGCTTTTCGAGGTTCGACTCGAGGAGCTGCCGCGCGCGCGACGCGCAGTCCGTCACGATGCGCTTGATCTCCGAGTCGATGAGGACGGCCGTCTCCTCGCTGTAGTCCTTCGGGCGCGACATCTCGCGGCCCAGAAAGACGTGCTCCTCGGCCTTGCCGAAGGTGAGGGGCCCCATCTTGTCGGACATGCCCCATTCGCAGACCATCTTGCGCGCCATCTCGGTCGCCTTCTCGAGATCATTGCCGGCGCCGGTGGTCTGCTGCTGGAACACCAGCTCCTCGGCGGAGCGCCCGCCCAGGAGGATAATGACCTGGTTGACCAGGAACTCCTTGGAGTAGCTGTAGCGGTCGTCGGTCGGCAGCTGCATCGTGAGGCCGAGCGCCCGCCCGCGCGGGATGATCGTCACTTTGTGCAGCGGGTCGGCACCCGGCAGGAGGTAGGCCACGAGGGCGTGGCCGCCCTCGTGATAGGCGGTGGTCCGCTTCTCGGCCTCTGGGATGATCATGGAGCGCCGCTCCACGCCCATCAGCACCTTGTCCTTGGCGTTCTCGAAGTCGATCATCTCGACGGACTTCTTGTCCTGCCGCGCCCCCAGCAGCGCCGCCTCGTTGACGAGGTTTGCCAGGTCGGCACCCGAGAAGCCCGACGTGCCACGCGCGAGGACGGTCAGGTCCACGTTCGGCGCGAGCGGGACGCGGCGCGTGTGGACCTTGAGGATCTCCTCCCTGCCCTTGACGTCGGGCCGCGCCACCACCACATGGCGGTCGAAGCGGCCGGGACGGAGCAGCGCGGGGTCGAGGACATCCGGGCGGTTGGTCGCGGCGATCAGGATCACGCCCTCGTTGGTCTCGAAGCCATCCATCTCGACCAGGAGCTGGTTCAGCGTCTGCTCCCGCTCGTCGTGGCCGCCGCCCAGACCCGCGCCACGGTGACGGCCCACGGCGTCGATCTCGTCCATGAAGATGATGCAGGGCGCGTGCTTCTTGCCTTGTTCGAAGAGGTCGCGCACGCGGGAGGCGCCGACACCGACGAACATCTCTACGAAATCGGACCCCGAGATCGAGAAGAACGGGACGTTGGCTTCACCCGCGATCGCCTTCGCGAGAAGGGTCTTGCCCGTGCCGGGAGGGCCGACCAGCAGCACGCCCTTCGGGATCTTGCCGCCGAGCTTCTGGAACTTGGGCGGATCCTTGAGGAACTCGATGATCTCGCGCAGCTCTTCCTTGGCCTCTTCCACACCCGCCACGTCCTGGAAGGTGATCTTGTTCTGCTTCTCCGAGATGAGCCGCGCGCGCGCCTTGCCGAAGGACAGCGCCTTGGCGCCGCCGCCCTGCATCTGCCGCATGAAGAAGATCCAGACCCCTATGAAGAGCAGCATGGGCACCCACTGGAGCAGGTAGGCGTACCAGGGGTTGCTGTCCTCGGGCTCGACGGCGATCTTGACGCCCTTGTCCTTGAGCACCTTGATCAGGTCGGGATAGTCGGCCGTGAAAGTGCGGAACGTGTTGCCGTCGGCAAGCTTGCCGGTGACGGACTTGCCGCGGATCAGAACTTCCCTGACTTCACCCTGCTCGACGCGCTTGAGGAAGTCGGAGAAGACAAGCTTGTCGCGCGAGGGCTGGCTCGCCTGAAAAACGTTGAACAGGACAATGACGATGAGGCCGATCACCATCCAGAGGGCGAGGTTCTTGTAGAACGGCGAATTCATAGCGTTTTGAGTATAGCACAGGGGTCCAGCGGGCTACCCGCCAGAGGGCTATCCGGACCCCCGGGCATGGCTAGGCCCCCGATGGTTCTCCAAAACGTGCCGGAAGGTCATCCAGGACGTGCCAAGTGGTCATCCAGGACGTGCCAAGTGGTCCTCCAGGACATGAATGTCCGGCAGGCCGCGGTAGAGGCCACCCAGGTCGAAGCCGTAGCCGAGCACGAACCTGTCCGGGATGGCGAACCCCACGTAGTCGAGCGACACGTCGACCTGGCGGCATTCGACCTTGTCGAGCAGGGCGCAGACCCGGAGGCTGCGTGGGTGCCGCGTCTCCAGGTTGCGCCGCAGATAGTCGAGCGTCCGGCCGCTGTCCACGACATCCTCCACGATGACGACATCCCGCCCCTCGATGGACACCGACAGGTCCGCCGTCAGGCGCACGGCGCCGGACGAGCGCGTGCCGGGGCCGTAGTACGAGGCTACGCCCATGAAGTCCATGGCAACGGGCGCGGGGATGGCGCGGATGAGGTCAGCCATGAACACTGCCGCGCCCTTGAGCACCCCCACCAGCAGCGGGACGTGCCCGGCGTGCTCGCGGGCGATGGCATGGCCGAGCTCGCAAACCCGGACGGCGATCTCCTCGCGGGAGATGAGCACCCGGCCGGGGCCCTGGGGCATTGGGTCACCTACCTTGGAGCGGCCTACCTGGGAGTGATGAAAGCGGCCAGGGAACGCTCGCCGCGCACCCGCTCGACCATACGCTGGGCCTCGGCCTTGCTCTTGAAGGTGCCGACACGGACGCGGTAATTCGTCTGGCCTTCGCTCGCGACGGCGGGCGCGATGTAGGCGTCGAAACCCGCCTCCCTGAGCAGCTTGTGGAGCGAGGCCGCCTGCCCTTGCGTCTTGAAGGCCGCGACCTGCACTGACCAGAGGCCGGACCAGAGGCCAGCCGCGTCCGCCTGCGCCCGCACGGGCGCCGCCTCGGCCTCCGGCGCCGCGGGCTTCTCGACGAGGGTCTCCCCGCGACTCGTGTACGGATAGGGCGGCGGTGACGGCTCGGCACGCACGGGCTCAGGAGCGGGCTGCGCCTTGGCCTCGGGGTGCTGCGAGGCGTCGGCGGAGCTGCGGCCCAGCGGCGCGGTGAGCGTCTGGTAGAAGGTGAGCTTCTGGTCGACCTGGGGCGGCGGCTCGACGTCGGCGGCCGACAGGCCGCCCCGCTTGCCGGGCGGCACGGTCTTCCTTGCGCCGCTGTCAGCGCTGGCCGCGGCGGCAGGACGGCTCCACTGGCGTCCCACGAGCACGCCCAGCGTGAACGTCAGCCCCATGATGACGGCGCCCGCCGTGAGGAGGGCGATCCACTGGAGTGAACCGGGCCCGCTCTTCACGCGGCCTCGTGGTGACGCCGGGCGCGCCGGGCTCATCTAGAGAAGTCCTCGAAAGATTTCACCGCTCACCTCGTCGTGCTCCTCGGCCAGGCGGAATTGACTCAGCCCTCGCCTCGCAACGCTCGGCTCGAACAGCGGGCCACGCCTCTGCTCGCACTACATGGCCTCCGGAGCCGAGACGCCCAAAAGGCCGAGGCCGTTGCGCACCACCTGCCCCACGGCCGCTGCGAGGCCGAGCCTCGCCAGGGTGAGCGCCCGGTCCTCGATGATCACACGATGCGCCTTGTAGTACGGGTGGAAGAGCCCGGCCAGTTCGCTGAGATAGTAGGCGACGCGGTGAGGCTCGCGGGAGCGCGCGGCGCCGGCCACGAGATTCGGGTACTGGAGCAGCCGTTTGATCAGGCTCTGCTCCTCGGGGAGCCTGAGCAGCCGGAAATCCACCTGGTCCCACGGCGGCAGCGGAACCTTCTGCTCCGCGGCCATCCGGAACAGGCTCGCGACACGCGCATGCGCGTACTGGACGTAGAAGACCGGGTTGTCGGCGGACTGCCGCGTCGCCACGGCCAGGTCGAAGTCGAGCGGGCTGTCGTGCCGGCGCGTGAGGAAGGTGAAGCGCGCGGCGTCCGTGCCGACCTCTTCGATCAGCTCCTCCATCAACACGAACTCGCCGCGCCGCTTCGACATGCGCACGGGCTGGCCGTCGCGGAGCAGGGTCACGAGCTGGACGATCAGCACCTCGAAGCTCTCGGGAGCGTGCCCGAGGGCCTGCATGGCCGCCTTCATCCGGGCGACGTGGCCGTGGTGGTCGGGTCCCAGAAAGTCGATGACGACCCCGGCGCGAGGCTCCTTGAACTTCAGGAAGTGATGAAAGCCGATGTCCACGGCGAAGTACGTCAGCTCGCCGTCCGACTTCCGCAGCACGCGGTCCTTGTCGTCGCCGAAGGCCGTCGAGCGGAACCAGAGGGCCCCGTCCTCCTCGAAGGTGTGGCCGGCCGCCGCGAGCGCCGCGATGGCCTTGTCCGGCAGCTTCGCGCGCCGCACGTCATCCTGCTCATGCGTCCAGCTGTCGAACTTCGTCCCGTAGGCTTCGAGGACTTGGCGCTGTCGCGCCACCATGGCCGCGACGGCCTTGCGTCCGAGCAGCTCCACGCGCTCGGCCTCCGGCGTCTTTACCATGGCGCGCATGCCCTCGGCGTCCGTCGCCATCCAGTCCTTGACAAGGTCCACAAGGTACTCGCCCGGATACGAGTTCTCCGGCAGCTCGGCCGACTCGCCCAGGGACTGGCGTAGCCGCACGTCCACCGAGCGAGCAAGCGCTTCGAACTGGTTGCCGGCGTCGTTGACGTAGAACTGGCGTAGGACGCCATGGCCCTGCGAGCGGAGGATGCGCGCGAGCGCATCGCCCACCGCCGCGGCCCGGGCGTTGACGATGACGAGGGGGCCCGTCGGATTGGCCGACACGAACTCGAGGAGGAAGCGCGTGTCCCGGCCCGCCGCGCTCGTGCCGTAGGTGTCACCGGCCGCGAGAATGCCCTTAAGCGACTCGGCGCACCAGTCGGGCGCGAGGAAGACATTCAAAAAGCCCGGCCCCGCGATCTCGAGCCGGTCCACGATCCCGCTCTTGGGAAAGTGGCTCGCGATGGCTTCCGCGATCTGTCGCGGCGCCTTCTTCGCGGAGCGCGCCAGCGTCATGGCGACGTTGGTGGCGTAGTCGCCGTGGGTTTCCTCTCTGGGCACCTCCCATACAACGTCGTCCGGAACGGGCAGGCCCGCGCCGGTGAGCGCTTCTCTCAACGCTGTCGCCAAGTGGTCGGTGATGGTGTCATGCATTCCCGGCTCGTTAAGACACGAATCGCCGCACGTGGCGGCGTCGATTAATGATACGCCCCGGCTCTCGCGGAGCCGCAAAAATTAGACGCGCCATGCGCCTGAACCGAGCGGGAAAAGTTAACGCGCCGCGTGATGCTGTGGGTCGCGCGCGCGACGACCCTACATCTGGTGGGCGCCGCGTCAGCGGAAGGCGCGGAGCAGGACGAGCGCCGCGACCAAGGCCACGCCGGCGGCCGCGGCGAAGACCCCCACCGCGCGATCGATGACCGCGACGTCCGGCGCCGGCCCATCGCCGAGCCGGTAGTGTGAGCACTTCTCGAGCGTCACGCCGAGCGCCCCCGCCATGGCGGCCATGGTCTGCCCGGCGTTGGGGCTCGCGGTCGAGCCTCCATCACGGCGCCAGACGTCCCACGCCCGCGATCCGGACTCGCCCCCGAGTCGCGCCCCGGCGGCGAGCGCGAGCGCAGCGAGGCGCGACGGGACGAGGTTCAGCAGGTCGTCGAGTCGCGCCGAGGCGCCACCGAGCTGCTCGAGCATGCCCTCGCGGTAGCCGATCATCGCGTCTGCCGTGTTGATCGCGCGGTACGCCCACGCGCCCGGCAGCCCGCCCACGAGGTAGAAGCAGAGCGGCGCCACCCAGCTATCGTTCAGGTTCTCGGCCAGCGACTCGACGGCGGCGGATGCCGTCGCCCCCTCCTCGAGTTCCTCGACCTGCCGGCTGACCAGATGATGCCCCACCGCCTCGCGCGCCCCGGCGAGGTCACCGGTCTCGAGCCTGTCGCGGACTTCCCACACCGCCGCCACGAGGCTACGGAGCGAGAAGCTGCATTTCAGCAGCCACGCCTGCGCGAGCAGGCTCCCAGGCCACGGGAGCCAGCCCGCGGCGGCCTGGAGCGCCAGCCCTCCCATGACGGCCGTGATCGTGACGACAACGATGAGGAGGGCGCCGTACAGGACGAGAAGATCGGTCGGCACGGAAGCGGCCCAGCGCCGGCCGAGAGCGATCAGCCGCCCGATCCAGGCGACAGGATGGTAGCGGTTCGGCGGATCTCCCAGCAGGAGATCGAGCGCCACCGCCAGGAACAGGACCTCCACGCCCTTCAGCGGAGCTCGAACACGATCGGCAGCCGCACCCGCAGCGGCCGGTGCGGCAGGTGTTCGGGCAGCGGCTGAGGCTCGAGCGACCTGACGGCCTCGACGGCGGCCTCGTCGAGCAGCGCGTGGGAGGACGACGCGACCACGGCGACGTCGCGCACGCGGCCGGAGGGCTCGAGGAGCAGCTCGATCTCGACGCGGCCGGCGAGCCCGCGCCGCCGTGCAGCCAGCGGGTAGACCACCAGCTCCTGAATGCGCTCGCGGAAGCGGGCGAGATAGGGCCCGAACTCAGCCGGTACCTCACCGCGCCCCGTGCCTGGGCCGGCGAGAGCGAGCCGGGAGCCGCCTCCACCGATGACGCCGGACGGCTGTCCCGCGTGCGCGGGCGCGTCGCTCGAGACTCCCCTGACCCCGCCGCCATCCATATCACTGGCGGTCGGGGCGCCTCCCTGGTCGGCGGTCGCCACCTCCCGGGAGGCGGAGACCGACGGCGCGGAGGCCGACGTCGTCTCGGCAGGCTCTGCCGGCAAGGAGGGAGCGGAGGCTCGAGGAGCGCGCGCGCGCGGAGCTTCGCGCGCTCGCGGGACCACTATCTCCCGTCCAAGAGGAGGAGCGGCCGCCGCCTCGCGCCCGTCGCCGGCGGGGACGCCGCCGGTCAGATCGACGAAGAGCGGCTCAGGCTGGCGGAGGCTGGCGGCGAGCGATAGGACGGCCGCGAGGGCGCCCAGATGGAGCGCGGCAGAACCCAAGAGCGCCAGCGCTCGGCCCCGGCGAATCATCCGTTCCGCTCCTGCCAGCCGCGGATGCCCGCCCAGAGGGCCCTGCGCGCGGCCTGGGCGATGCTCCAGCCAAGCTCGCTGGCCGGCCCACCGAAGCGGGCGCGGGCGCCGCGCCCCGTTGCCGCGATGACGACGGCGTCGGTCGAGGTGCCGGT
This sequence comes from Candidatus Rokuibacteriota bacterium, assembly GCA_030647435.1. Taxonomy (NCBI): domain Bacteria; phylum Candidatus Rokuibacteriota; species Candidatus Rokuibacteriota bacterium. The sequence goes on along the minus strand of JAUSJX010000065.1, from coordinate 71,849 downwards.
GCAGGGCCCGCCGGCGGCGTCACGGACGCCCGCTTCATGGAGCAGGAGCGTCTTGACCTCGGTGACCGTGATGACCGCGTTGACGAGGGCCGAAGGCTCGGGGTCGGCGTCCACCACAACGACCGTGTTGATGGTGCCGTGCGTCCAGCCGCTCACGGGCGTCCGCCCGGCGGCGATGCCGTTGCTCAGGCCGACCGTGGCGACGGCGAGCGTCCGGATGCCCGCGCCGTCCTCCTCGCCGATCGTCGCGGCTTCCGTCCACGCCCCGGTGAGAAGACCGACAAAGGGCTCCGACACGCCCGCGCGCCGCGCGTAGGCCGCCAGCATCGCGGGCGGGTCCGCGCACGGGTCGTCCTTGCCGACGTGGAGGTTGACGACGGCGCGTGCTGACGCGAACCCGCCGTTGTGGACGGCCGAGGAGAGCACGCGAAGCGGCTGGGCGGCCACGACGACGACCGCCTCCCGCCCTATCCGCACCCCGAGCCCCTCGATCATGGCGTCGGCGTCAGAACCCGGCCCGCAGGCCGATCAGGAAGTTAGCGCCGAGCGCCGGGAAGCCGTGCACCTCGGCGTACTTCTCGTTGATGATGTTCTGCGCGCGCGCGACCAGCTCGAGGCGCTGGAGCCAGCCGAGCTGGTTGACGATGCGGTACGTCCCGCCGGCGTCCACCCGCGTGTGGCCGCTGTTGTAGATGTCGCCGTAGCTGTCGAACTGCCTGCTGACGACGTAGACCTGGGCGAAGAGGGAGAGACGGGAGATGGGCTCCCAAGTCAGCCCGGCGCTGCCGGCGTTCCGCGGGATGCGCGCCAGGGGCCGGTTGGTGGAGAGGTTGTCCGTGTCGGTGTACGTGTAGGTGAACGAGGCCACCAGGTTCGGCAGGATGTCCACCTCGCCGCCCGCCTCGACGCCCTTCGACCGCGCCCGTCCGGCGTTGACGGGACCGCCGAAGGGGGCCGTCGGCAGCGGGACGCAGCAGGTGATGGCGTTGGACAAGTTGGTGACGAAGTAGCTCAGCTTGAGCCGGACGCGGTTCTGCCAGAGATTCTGGTCCACGCCCACGTCCCAGGACTGGCCGCGCTCGGGCAGCAGATCCGGGTTGCCGAAATCCGGGAAGAAGAGATCGTTGAACGTCGGAGCGCGGAAGCCCGTCCCGGCGCTCCCGCGCAGCCGCGTGCCGGTCTCCTTGATGACGAAGAGGACCGACCCCTGCCCCGTGGTGGCCTGGCCGAACACGCTGTCGTCCTCGATCCGGAAGCCGCCCGTGATGAAGAGCCGGTCGAAGAAGCGCAGCTGCTCCTCGAAGAGCACCCACGGCACGTGGCGCGCGGTGCGGAACACGCCCTTGTTGTCGCCCTCCTCGTGGCGGTAGCCGAACCCGACCGTGGTCGTGCTCCACTTCCCGAGGAAGATCGAGTTGAGCCACTCGGCTTCCCGGCGCTCCACGTCCACCTGCGACCGGAAGGGAGAGTCGAAGTCGAAGCCGGGGTCGACCGGGTCCTGGAAGCCCTGGTTGTTCGTGTAGCGCGAGATGCGGGCGCGGCTCTCCCACCACGCGACCGGCCGTGATTTGCCCTCGAGGCTCATCACCGTGGTCTCGGTCTGCTGCTTGGCGTTGGGGTTGATGATGGGGTCGACCGGCTGGGGAGGCGGGAAGACGCTCTTGATCGGCACCCCGGTGTCGGTCTTGTTGTAGCGGTAGACGAAGGCGAGCGAGCTGTCGAAGGGCAGCGAGACGCCGATCCGCCCGCCCACCGAGTTGACGTTCGAGTTGTCGTTCTGGAACTGCCCGTTGCTCTCGAGGTGCGAACCCGACAGCGCGTAGTTGAAGATCTTGTACGCGCCGCTGAGCGAGATCCGGCTGTGGAGGGTGTCGTAGTTGCCGCCCATGTTCTCGACGGTGGCGGAGAAGGGACCGGTGCCCTTCTTGGTGATGATGTTGACCACGCCGCCGATGGCGTCGGCGGCGTAGATCGTGGACTGGGGGCCGCGGATGACCTCGATGCGCTCGATCAGGTCGGGGGAGATGTCGGAGAGGTCCGTCTGGCCGACCGTCGGGCTCGACACGCGGACCCCGTCGACGAGAATCAGCACCTGGTTCGCGTTGGCGCCGCGGATGCTGAGCGTCGACAGCTTACCGTAGCTGCCCTGCTGGACGACATTGACGCCCGGGATGTTCCGGAAGGCGTCGTCGAGCGTCGAGTAGTGGTGGGTCTTGAAGTCCTCTCCCGTCACCACGGTCAGGGCCACGCCCAGCTGCTCGGCGGGCGTGTCGACCGTCGTCGCCGTCACCACGACCGGATCCACCCTCTTCGTCTCCTGCCCGTCCACCGGGGCTGCCGCCACCAGCATCGCCACCAACACGGTTCCAAGAACCTGTCGCATGAGCGCTCCTTTTCTCTCGAAAGGGGGTGCCTGCTCCCATGTCGCGGACAGGTCTCCTGACTCGTGGATCGTCGCCGTCGCCCGGCCTTCCCGGGATCGCTCCCAGTGGCTTCCGTAGCGGATACGGGCGTGGCTCCCCACTCACAGTGGCGGGACCGTGCCGGCTTCTCACCGGCTTCCCTTGGACCGCGACTCGTCACTTCGCGCGCGCCGGTATCACCTCCCGTCGGGCCAGACGACGTTGACCGTCGGCCGCCGCGTCGCGGGGTGCTTGTCCACCACCACGGGGCAACCGTAGACGGCCTCGAGCACCGACTCCTGCATGACGTCTTCCGGCGTCCCGGCGCTCACGGCGGCACCTCCGGCCATGAGGAGCAGCCGGTCCGAGACTTCGGCGGCCAGGTTGAGATCGTGCGAGACGAGGAGGATGCCCAGCCCTTCGTCCTTGTGGAGCCGCCTCAGCAGCGCCACGCACTCCGCCTGGTAGCGAAGGTCCAGGTGCGCCGTCGGCTCGTCGAGCACGAGGAGCCGCGGACGCTGAGCGAGCGCGCGGGCGAGAAGGGCGCGCTGGCGCTCCCCGCCCGAGATCCGGTCGAGTGACTCGGCAGCGAGCGTCTCGACCCCGGTGATCGCCATCGCCTCGCGGGCGATCTCGAGATCTTCCCGGTTCTCGAAGAAGCGGCCCGGCGCGTGCGGGAAGCGGCCCATCAGGACGAGCTGTTCGACGGTGTACGGGAATCCCTGCGGCACGTCCTGCGGCACGACGGCAACCTGCCGGGCGACCGCCGCCCTGCCGAGCCGTGACGCCGACCGGCCGGCCAGGAAGATCTCGCCGCGCGACGGGTCCAGCACCCGCGACAGCAGGCGGATCACCGTGGTCTTGCCCGCAGCATTCGGGCCGATGAGCCCCAGCACCTCGCCCGGCGCCAGCGAGAAGCTCAAATCGCGGATCTCGAAGGGCGGACGCCCGTGGGCGCCGGCCGGGTAGGCGAAGCCCACGCGGCGGAACTCGCAGAGCGGCGTCACGGCGCCGCCCGCCCCGCGCGCGAGCGCAGGAGCCAGATGAAGACGGGCGCGCCGCAGAAGGACGTCAGCACGCCCACCGACAGCTCGGCGGGCGCCACCACGGTGCGCGCCAGCGTGTCGGCCGCTAAGAGGAAGGCGCCGCCCGCGAGCACGGCCGCGGGGACGAGGACGCGGGTGTCGGGGCCGAGCAGCATCCGGAGCGCCTGCGGCACGATGAGGCCGACGAAGCCGATAGGCCCGACGAAGGCGACGACGGTGCCCGTGAGAAGCGCCGCGCCGGCGAAGACGCGCCGCTTCACACGCAGCGCGTCCACGCCCAGCTCGAGGGCGCCCTCGTCGCCCAGCGCCAGGAGGTTGAGCGCGCGAGCCTGGCCCAGGACCAGCCAGAGGCCCGCCGCGGTCGCGAGGGCGAACACGCCGAGCGAGCCCGGCGGAATGGGCGCCACGCTGCCGAGGAGCCAGTGGATGACGCCGCCGAGGCGGTTGGTGTCCACGATCGAGATCAGCACCGTGATCGCGGCCGAAAAGAAGATGCCGACGATCACGCCCGCCAGGAGGAGCGTGTGCACCGGGAGCCCGCCCGCCGTGGACGCGATCAGGTACACGGCCACGCCCGCGACGAGAGCGCCCGCGAAGCCGAGGGCGGTGAGCCCCAGCGCCTCCACGATCCCCTGGCCGAGCCCCGACACCTGGCCCAGCACCACGCCGAACGCAGCGCCGCTCGAGACGCCCAGGATCGAGGGCTCCGCCAGCGGATTGCGCGTGAGGCCTTGGAAACCCGCGCCCGCGACGGCCAGCGCGGCGCCGGCCAGCACCGCGGCGGCGATGCGCGGAAGCCTGATAGCGAGGACCACGGTGCGCTCGGTACCCTGGCCCGGACCGCGGCCGGTGATGAGGTCGAAGACCGTTCCAGGCGCGACCGGCGCGGCGCCGACGAGGAGCGAGCCGAGAGCCACGACGGACAAGATGACAAATAGGCCGCCGCAGATCCATGCCAGCCTGGCCGCGCCCGTCATTTGACTGCCTCCGGATGGGTGACTGCCTCCGGATGGGTGAATGCCTCCGGATGAATGAGGCGCGCGAGGAGCTCGAGCCCGTCCACGACGCGGGGACCGTAGCGGTGCAGGAGGTCGCCGTCGGCCGCGTACAGCCGCCCGCTCCTGATGGCCGGCAGGCTCTCGAGCCGCTGCCACTGCTCGCGCGCCGCGGGCCCCGTACCGGCACCGTGACGCGCCAGGATGATGACCTCCGGCGCGCGCCCCACCGCGGCCTCCAGGCTCATGCGCGGATAGCCCTGGCCCTGGTCCGCGGTGACCGACTCGCCGCCCGCCGACGCGATCAGCTCGGAGACGAGCGAGCCGCGCCCGGGCACGATGAGGGGCTCGGGCCACAGGACGTAGAGCACGCGCGGGTGCGGCCGACCGGCGACACGCTCCCGCACGGCCGTGATGCGCCGCTCGAGGCCGGCCGCGACCGCCGCGGCGGCGTCGCGCCGGCCGGTCAGCTGGCCCAGGCCGCCCACCAGCCGCAGCACGTCGGCGATGGAGGGCGGCTCGTCCACGAGATAGACCGGCAGGCCCAGCCGCTTGAGCTGGTCGAAGGTTTCCTCGCGGTTGCCCGACCGGGTCGCCACCACGAGGTCGGGCCTGAGGCTGACCAGGGTCTCGAGGTTCGGCGCGAGCATGTCTCCCACGCGGGCCTTGCGCCTGGCGTCCGGCGGGTAGTCGCAGAAATCGGTGACGCCGACGAGGGCGTCCTGGGCGCCGATGGCGAAGAGAATCTCGGTCACGCCCGGCACCAGCGACACGATGCGGCGAGGCGCGGCCGGCAGGGTCACCGCGTGACCCGTCTGGTCCACGACAGTCAGCGCCTGCGCGATCCCGGGCAGGAAGCAGAGCGCGAGGATGAGGGACCGGCAGAGCGCCGTCACAACCCGCGCTCGGTCACGCCTGCCGACTTGAAGGTCGCCATTTCGCCTAAGATCTTCGTGGCGGCCTTGGCGAGACCGATGCAGAGGGCCGAGCCCGTACCCTCGCCCAGGCGCATCTGGAGGTCGAGGTACGGCTCGAGCCCGAGAGCGTTCAGCACGTAGCTGTGGCCGGGCTCGGTGGAGCGGTGGGAGGCGATGAGGTAGTGGCGCGCGTCGGGCTTGAGGCGCACCGCGGCCATCGCCGCGGCGCCGGCGATGAACCCGTCGAGGATGACCGGGATACGCCAAGCCGCGCCCGCCAGGATGACGCCGCAGAGCCCCGCGATCTCGAAGCCGCCCACCTTGGCCAGCACGTCGACGCCGTCGCCGGGATCGGGGCGGTTGACGGCGAGCGCCCGCTTGATGACGGCGATCTTGCGCAGGCGCCCCTCGTCGTCCACGCCCGTGCCTGTCCCCGTGACCGATGCGGCCGGCGCGCCGGTGAGAGCGGCCACCACGGCGCTCGCCGCCGTGGTGTTGCCGATGCCCATCTCCCCCGTGCCGATCACGTCGAGCCCGTTGCCGCGCTCCGCGTAGACGAGCCCGATGCCCACCTCGATCGCCGCCAAGGCCTCCTCGCGCGTCATGGCCGGGCCCTTCGCCATGTTGCGCGTGCCGGGGCCGATTCTACGGCTGACGAGCCCCGGGTGCGCGGGCAGCGGCGACACCACGCCCAGGTCGGCCACGACCACGGGGGCGCCCACGTGGCGCGCCAGCACGTTGACCGCCGCGCCGCCCTGGAGAAAGTTCTCGACCATCTGGGTCGTGACGATCTGCGGGTAGGCGCTGACCCCTTCGGCGACCACGCCGTGATCGGCCGCGAGCGTGAAGATCACGCAGCGCCGCGCCTGGGGCGGGAACTGGCCCGACATCTCGCTGAGCCGCCGGGCCAGCTCCTCGAGACGGCCGAGGCTGCCCGCCGGCTTGGTCAGCTGGTCGAGCGCCCACTGGGCCTGGAGCCCCGCGGCGCCGTCGGGCGCCACGATGCGGTCAAGGAGCTTCGGGAGGACGTTCACGGTGATCCTCAGGCAGTGGGAGCTCCTTGATGACCATGGGCAGGCCCGCGACCATGTAACTGACGCGGTCCGCGACGGCGGCGATGCGCTGGTTGACGCTTCCGAGCGCGTCGCGGAACTGCAGGCCCACCTCCGTGGGCGGATGCACGCCGGCGCCGACCTCATTGGACACGATGATGAGCGAGAAGCGCCGCTCGGCGAGGAAATCCGCCAGCGCGTCGGCCGCGGCCAGGATGCTCTTCTCTTCGTCGCCCCGCAGGAGGAGGTTGGCGACCCAGAGCGTCAGGCAGTCGAGGACGACCACGTCCACCCTGCCCGCGAGGCTTTCGCAGGCCGCCACCACGTCGTACGGCTCCTCGAGCGTGGCCCAGCCCGCGGGTCGCTCGGCGCGGTGGCGCGCGATCCGTGCTTCCATGTCGCCGTCGAGAGCCTGGGCCGTGGCGAGGAAAGCGCCGCGCGAGCCCCGGGGCATCGCGGCGGCCAGCCGCAGGGCTAGGCGGCTCTTGCCGCTGCGGACACCTCCCAGGATGAGATCGGAGCGATGGACGAGGCTCACCCGGGTCCTCCCGCGAAGACCGGTTGGAGTGGTGGTGCCCGGGCAGGTCTCCTGGCTCTCGGATCGTCCTACTCCCCACGCCTTCCCGGCCCCCGAACCGCTCGGGCCAGTGGCACTGCCGTGGGTTTCGTCCCCGATTACAGTGACGGGGTCGCGGCGGATTCGCACCGCCTTCCCTGGGGCCCGCACCCGGCGGGCCGCCCGGACATCGTTGACGCCGAAACCGTAGCAGACCCGAGGCGACGGGTCAACCGGCCGGCGTCGCCCCGGGCCCGGGCCGAGCCCAGGCCGGGCGAAAGCGGTCAGGAGCGCTGGAGGCGGTCGATCTGGCGGCGCTCCCGCTTCGTCGGGCGGCCGGCCCCGGGCGGCCGCATCGCTGGCGGCGGGACGCGCGCCTCGCGCGGGGCTGGTGGCGGGGTCAGGTCCTCGTAGAGGAGCTTCGCCTGTGCGCCCGGGCCCCGGCGGTCCGACAGCGCCGCCACGCGGACGATCTTCTTCGCCCGCGGCAGCGTGATGCGCAAGAGATCGCCCTCGCGCACGGCGCGCGAAGGCTTCGCCGCCTGGTCGTTGACGTCCACCTTGCCGCCGTCGCACGCCGCGGTCGCCAGCGTCCTGCTCTTGAAGAAGCGCGCAGCCCAGAGCCATTTGTCGAGCCGCAGATCGGGCATGACGCGCTTACCGTAGCACAGGCGCTGGGCTATACTCGCGGGGCCGACGCAATCAAGCAGCCTTGAGTTGGAGGCGGCGCGCGACCGTGAGAGACTCACGAAGATGAGGGAGACGATGCGGAAAGGCTCGATCCTGGCCGTGCTCCTGCTGGCGGCGGCTTCCGCCGTCTCGGCGCAGGGCTCCCAGGTCGTCGTCGAGGACTGGTCCAAGACGCCGGTCGGGCAGAAGGGCGTGCCCAACGGCTGGCGCACCCAGAGCTGGGGCAACCCCAAGTACGAGTTCGAGGTCGTGAGCGAGAGCCCGACCCGAGTCCTCCACCTCGTCAGCAACGGCGACAGCTCGACCATCAACAAGGACATCAAGATCGACTGCAAGGACTACCAGGTCCTCCAGTGGCGCTGGAAGGTGGTGGAGCTGCCCAAGGGCGGCGACGCCCGCAAGAAGGCGACGGACGACCAGGCGCTTCAGCTCTACGTCACCTTCCCGCGCTTCCCGAACGCCGTGCGCTCGCGCGTGATCGGCTACATCTGGGACACGACCGCCCCGGCCGGGACGATCGTCAAGAGCCAGAAGACGGGGCTCGTGACCTACGTCGTCATGCGCTCCGGCGACGCCGACATCGGCAAGTGGGTGACGGAGACGCGCAACGTCTGCGAAGACTACAAGAAGATCTACGGCGAGGAGCCAGAGGAGAAGGTCGAGGCGCTCTCCATCGGCATCGACTCGGACGACACGCGCTCGCGGGCCGAGGGCTACGTCGGCGAGATCCTCTTCCGGAAGCCGTGAACGCCAACCTGGACAGAGAGGACTGACTGTGGGGAGAGGCGGGCTCGAGCCGTACGGCGCGCTCGTGCTGCGGGTGGTCCTCGGCGTGGTTTACATCGCCCACGCCTACCTGGCACTCGTCGTGATGGGCCTCGCCAAGGCGGTCGAGTACCAGCGCGCGATGCACATCCCCCTACCCGAGATCGGCGTCTGGTACCTGATCGTGGCGCACGGCCTGGGCGGGATCCTGCTCATCCTGGGCCTCCTGGTGCGTTGGGCCGCCCTGGCGAACATCCCGGTCATTGCGGGCGCCCTCTGGTTCGTGCACCTGCAGCAGGGCTTCTTCATCTTCGGCAGCAAGATCGGCTACGAGTACGTGCTCGTCCTACTGGGCGCGACCATCGCCCAGGCGCTGCTGGGCGCGGGCGCCTTCACGCTCCGGAAGTAGCGCTACTTCACGACCCGCCGGATCGCGTCGACGACGTCCGCGGCCCCCGGAGTCGCGAAGGCCTCGAGCGGCGGGCTGAAGGGAATGGGGATGTTCGGGCCCGCCACGCGCGCGATGGGCGCGTCGAGGTCGTCGAAGCAGGCCTCCATGATCACCCACGCGAGCCAGGCCCCGACGCTGCCGCGCATGGGCCCCTCCTCGGCGATGACCACGCGGTGGGTCTTCCGCACGGACGCGGCCAGGCCCTCGCGGTCGAGCGGCACGAGGCTCCGCGGGTCGACGACTTCGACCGAGATCCCCTCGCCCGCCAGCCGGTCGGCCGCCGCCAGGCTCTCGCCCACCATGCGCGCTGTCGCGATCACGGTGACGTCGATGCCGCGGCGCTTCACATCGGCCAGTCCGAGCGGCACCAGGGTCTCGGCCTCCGGCACCTCGCCCGTCACGCGGTACAGCCCCCTGTGCTCGAAGATCAGCACGGGATCGGGATCGCGGATGGCCGTCTTAAGCAGGCCGCGCGCATCCGCCGGAGTGGACGGGATGCACACCTTGAGGCCGGGGATGTTGACGAACCAGGCCTCGACGGAGTTCGAATGGTGCCCGCCGGCAGACTTCCCAATTCCGTAGGGCATGCGGAGCGTGAGCGGGCACGAGATCTGGCCGCCGAACATGTAGCGGCTCTTGGCGATCTGGTTGGCGACCTCGTCCATCGCGCAGGTAACGAAGTCGGCGAAGTGCATGTCCACCACCGGCACGAGACCCGTGATGGCCGCGCCCATGGCCGAGCCCACGATGGCCGCCTCGGAGATCGGGGCGTTCCGGACGCGCGCCGGGCCGAACTCCTCGGCCAGGCCCTTGGTGACGCCGAAGGGCACGCCGAGGACGATGTCCTCGCCGATGCAGTAGACGCGCGGGTCGCGCCGCATCTCTTCGCGCAGTGCGAGGTTCAGGGCGTCACCGAAATCGAGAACCGGCATCAATCGCTCCAGGGATAGTGGACGAAGAGATCCTGGAGCGCGTCCTCCGGCGCGGGCAGCGGGCTCGACTCGGCGAAGTCCACGGCGTCCTGGACTTCCGCCTCGACGGCCGCCGCCACGCGGGCCGCGTGCGCGGCGTCGAGGAGCTTTGCCTCCTCGAGGTGGGCCCGCAGCCGCGCGATGGGATCGCGCTGGCGGCCGCCTTCGACCTCACCGCGCGAGCGGTAGCCCTGAGGGTCGCCTTCGAAGTGACCCATGAAGCGGACGGTGCGTGCCTCGATCAGGCTCGGCCCCTCCCCGGCTCGGGCGCGAGCAACCGCGCTTTCCATTGCAAGGTAGACGGCGAGCGCGTCGTTGCCGTCCACGGTCGCGCCCGGGATGCCGTAGCCCGCCGCCCGCGCCGCGATGCTGCCGCCGGCGGTCGACAGGTCATGGGCGGTCGTCGACGCCCAGAAGTTGTTCTCGCAGACGAAGACCACCGGCACCTTCCACAGGGCCGCAAGGTTGACGCCCTCGTGGAAGGGCCCCCGGTTGGCGGCGCCGTCGCCGAAGATCGTCACGGCGACCTGGTCTGTCCCGCGCATCTGGATCGACTGCCCCACGCCGGGCGCCAGCACGCAGCCCGAAGTCAGGACGCCGTTGGCGCCCAGGTAACCCACGGACGCGTCGGCGATGTGCATAGAGCCACCCTTGCCCTTGCAGCAGCCGGTGGCCTTGCCGTAGAGCTCCGCCATGAAACCGCGCAGCGAGCCGCCCTTGGCGATGAGGTGCCCGTGGCCGCGGTGGGTCGAGAGCAGATAGTCGTCGCGCTGGAGCGGCGCGCAGACGCCGGCGGCGACGGCTTCCTGGCCGATCGAGAGGTGGATGAACCCCGGGATGCGCCCCGCCGCGTAGAGCTCACGCGCGCGCTCCTCGGCGCGGCGGATGCGCAGCATGGTCGCGTACATCTGGAGGAGCAGATCGGGGCCGGGACGAGGGCTCACGGGGCCCGATCTTAGCCCCGGCCCACCGGAAGGGCAATCTCGCTACTTCGGCGCGGGCCCCGGGAACTGGTCGGGCGTGACCTTGCTGTTGGTCGCCGAGAGCGGCAGCTGGGTCACCTGCCCAGCCTCGACGGTCACGTTCTGGTTCCACAACTCCAGGGCGGGAGCGCCGTCCTCGGCCTTGGCGACGAGCCGGTACTTACCGGGCGCCAAGTCGCGGAACTCGTAGCGCTCGCCCAGTCGGAATGGTCGCGAGAGGTTCACGGACTTCGTGGCATCGTCGTCACCGGTGAGCGTGACGCGCACCTTGATCAGCCGCTCCCGCGAGTTCACGCCGGGCCACTCGAGAGGGCCCGCGACCTTGCCCTTGGTCGGCTGCTGCGCCTGGCTCTCGCCGGCGCCATCCGTCCCCGTGGACGCGGTCCGCCCGTCCGGGAGCATACCGGCGCTGACCAGCCACTGGCGCGCGGCGCGGTGGTAGTCTTGGCCAGGATCGCCGCGCTTCGCCACCCACTGGAACTGCTCGGCCGCCTCGGCGCGCCTGCCGAGATGGGAGTACGCGGTGCCGAGGGCGAAGCGCAGCGCCATGTCGTCGGGCTCGAGAGCGACGGCATCCTGGTACTTGCCGGCCGCCTTCCCGTATTCGCCGCGCTCCATGAGCTGGTCGGCTTCCCCACGCGCGACCGCCGCCGGCGACACCTGCGGCGTCGCGGCCGGCCGCTGGGGCGCCGGAGCCTGCTGGCAGCCGACGATCAGACCGAGCGCGGCAAGACCGAAGAGGAGCGAGTAGTCGCGCATGTCAGTTCTCGCGCCAGCTGATGATGCGCTGGTTGTACGCCGCCCGGAGGGCGGTGTTGATGTTCTGGGTGCTGTTCCGGAGCGCCAGGGTGTTGGCCTGGGTCAGGAACTCAAAGTAGCCGTTGGTCTCGTTCCAGATCGCCTCGTTGGCCACGAAGGCGCCGCGGATCTCGACGTTGCTCCCGGCGCGGAAGCCGGTGCCGATGTAGCGCCCCGTCACGATCACGATGCCGTCCCAATAGAAGTCCACGTTGCGGCCCTGGATGCTGAGACCGCCGCCCGAGGTATTGATCGACAGGTCGCCGTCCTCGACGACGAGGATGCCCGCGCCCCTGACCGTGCCGTTGAGGCGGAGCCCCGTGAAGGTCGAGGAAGTGTCCAGCTGGCCGCGGAAGTAGATGAGCTTGGGGTCGGCAGGCGAGCCCAGGTTGAGCGTCTGCCCTATCGGCGGGTTTCCCGGACACCCACTGCCGGCCGTCGAGAGCGTCGGAGCGCTGGGCGAGCCCACGGCGCCGGTCAGGACCAGCGGGCAGGTCATGCTGCTCTGGATGACCGTCGTGGCCGGGTTGGCTGCCAGCTTGTTGAGGAAGTTCTGCATGGCGGTCGGGGTGAGGGAGCCGTCCGGGGCGATGGCGGGCAGCCCCGTGGTGAGCAAGCCGTCGACCTGGCTCTTGCCCTGCACGGTGTTCTGCTTGGCCACGGTGTCGAAGGCGCTCTCGACCCGTGACTCGTAGGTGACGCCGAGGTTCGTCTGAACGCCGGGCTGGGTGGCGATCCCGAAGCGCATCGGCCCGATCCCGGCCGGGGCGGCGCTGTTGTTGTCGGTCCGGAGCCAGTCGCGGCCGTCGATGGTCTGGTTGCCGACGGTCTGCATGTAGGTGTCGGCCTGGTATCCCGGCAAGGATACCGGGGCGTTGATCGACAAGCTGTTGCGGCTTACCACCGCCGTGACCTGGCGCGTGGCCGTCCCGAAAGTGCCCGTCGCCATGAGAATGACGATGCCGTTGGTGTCGGCGTACGTGCCGCCGCCGTCGATCGCCTGGCCCGTCAGGATCTGGTCGCCCGCGTAGAGCCCTTGGGCGGCGATCGAGTCGTTACGAATCGTCACCGCGAACGTGCCGGCGGAGGTCGTGAGGCCGGGAAGCGCACCGGGAGGCGGCGAGTTGGGACAGAAGGTGGCGTCCATCCGGGCGGCCACGTTTTGTCCCGCCACCGGCGTCGCCAGCTGGTCGTCGGTGTTGCCCTGGATGCCGTCGGGGCCGGCGAAGAACGCATTCAGGTCCTGGTCGGCGAGGCAGTCGAAGGCCCACTCGATGCCGGCCTCGGCCATGTGCCGCGCCCGCGCCGTGTCCGAGAGGTTCTTGGATATCTGCGGCTCGACGGCGCCCAAGTTGAGCACCGTCAGCACCAGCATGGTCAGAATGAGCAGCGCGATCAGGGCGAGCGGCAGGGCCACCCCTCGCTGGTCGCGCAGCACGGTTCCCGGATGGGTCATGATCAGATCCTCACGAGGTCGGGCGGTTGCGCAGCCGCACGCGGTGCACCATCAAACCCAGGGCGGCCAGACCGAAGAGGAGCGAGTAGTCGCGCACGTCAGTTCTCGCGCCAGCTGATGATGCGCTGGTTGTAGGCGGCACGCAGCGCCATGTTGATGTTCTGGGTGCTGTTCCTGAGCGCGAGGCTATTCGCCTGGGTCAGGAACTCGAAGTAGCCATTGGCCTCGGTCCCGACGGTCTCGTTGGCGATGAAGGCCCCGCGGATCTCGGTCTTGCTGCCGGGCCGGAAGCCCGTGCCGACATAGCGCCCCGTCACGATCACGATGCCGTCCCAGTAGAAGTTCACGTTGCGCCCGTTGATGTTGAGCCCGCCGCCCGAGGTATTGACCGACAGGTCGCCGTCCTCGACGACGAGGATGCCCGCGCCCCTGACCGTGCCGTTGAGGCGGAGCCCCGTGAAGGTCGAGGAGGTGTCCAGCTGGCCGCGGAAGTAGACGAGCTTGGGGTCGGCGGGCGAGCCCAGGTTGAGCGTCTGCCCTACCGGCGGGTTCCCCGGGCACCCACTGCCGGCCGTCGAGAGCGTCGGAGCGCTGGGCGAGCCCACGGCGCCGGTCAGGACCAGCGGGCAGGCCATGCTGCTCTGGATGACCGTCGTGGCCGGGTTGGCCGCCAGCTTGGTGAGGAAGTTCTGCATGGCGGTCGGGGTGAGGGAGCCGTCCGGGGCGATGGCGCTCAGCCCCGTGGTGAGCAAGCCGTTGACCTGGCTCTTGCCCTGCACTGTTTCCTGCTTGGGCACGTTGTTGAAGGCGCTCTCGGCCCGTGACTCGTAGGTGACGCCGAGGTTCGCCTGAACGCCGGGCTGCGTGACGATCCCGAAGCGCATCGGCCCGGTCCCGGTCGGGGCGTCGTCGTCGTCGTCGGTCCGGAGCCAGTCGCGGCCGTCGATGGTCTGGTTGCCGACGCTCTGGATGTAGGTGTCGGCCTGGAAGCCCGGCAAGGTTACCGCGGCGTTGATCGACAGCGTATTGCGCTGGATCACCGCCGTGACCTGGCGCGTGGCCGTTCCAAAAGTGCCGGTCGCCGTAAGAATGACGATGCCGTTGGTGTCGGCGTACTTGCCGCCGCCGTCGACCGCCTGGCCCGTCAGGATCTGGTCGCCCGCGTAGGGCCCTTGGGCGGCGATCGAGTCATTGCGAATCGCCACCGCGAACGTGCCGGCGGCGGTCGTGAGCCCGGGGAGCGCGCCGGGAGGCGGCGAGTTGAGACAGAAGGTGGCGTCCATCCGGGCGGCCACGTTTTGTCCCGCCACCGGCGTCGCCAGCTGGTCGTCGGTGTTGTCCTGGATGCCGTCGGGGCCGGCGAAGAACGCATTCGGGTCCTGGTCGGCGAGGCAGTCGAAGGCCCACTCGATGCCGGCCTCGGCCATGTGCCGCGCCCGCGCCGTGTCCGAGAGGTTCTTGGATATCTGCGGCTCGACGGCGCCCAGGTTGAGCACCGTCAGCACCAGCATGGTCAGGATGAGCAGCGAGATCAGGGCGAGCGGCAGGGCCACCCCTCGCTGGTCGCGCAGCACGGTTCCCGGATGGGTCATGGTCAGGTCCTCACGAGGTCGGGCGGTTGCGCAGGCGCACGCGGTGCACCATCGTCACCTGCGGCTGGCCCGCGCTCTGCTGGGTCGTCAGCGTGATCGTCACGGTGCGTATGTTGGCGGCCGTGGCCGTGACGGCGTTGTTCTGGTCGAGATAGGTGTAGGTCAGGCCGATGATGCCGGCCGCCAGCGGGACGGCCGCGCCATCGACGCCGATCTCCTGCCGGCGCAGCTGGCCCGAGGCGAAGGAATAGACGACCTGCTCCCCCCGCGTCGCCCCGCTGATCGGATCGGTCACGGCGGCCGCCTGGATCACATTGTCGGCGTTCCAGTCGTTCTGGACGGTCAGCGCCGTGGCGGTCTGGGCGGTGATCGCGGGGAAGGCGTAGTTGTAGGGGGGGCAGGGCGTCGTCGGCGCCGTGGGGCACTGAGGCCCCTGCGGCAGATAGCCGGCCTCGCGAATCTCTCCGATGATGCGCTCGATGCCCATGCGCGCGTTCGCCTGCGCGTCGACCTTGTTCGCGGTGGCCGTGGCGCTCTGCTGGCCGACCATCACGAGGCTCAGCACGCCGGCCATCACGGTCCCGAGGAGGGCGCAGACCACGAGCATCTCGGCCAGGGTGAAGCCACGCTCGTCCCGCAAGACCGCGACGCGGGGGCTCATGTGTGGTTCGCGACGAGAGTGGACAGGCGCACGCTGCGCTCGGCGGTGAGCACGCCCCAGGCCACGATCGGCCGGTAGAAGACCTCGACGTCCACCCGCTTGCGCGCGATATTGCCGTTGACGATGTAGTCGGTGATCGTGACGGTTGAGCGGTAGCCGGGCGCGTTGGTGATGCTGGCGTACGCCTGGGCGGGGAAGCACGCCGCCGTGATGTTCGCGAAGCCCATGCACGCGACCAGCGAGTTGCCGAGGGCCGTCGCGCGGACCTGCTCGAGGCGCTGCTCGGCCAGGAAGGTCGCCGTCGTCTGCTGGCGGCTCGTCTCGACGCCCTGGATGGCCGTGGCGAAGCCCGCCCCGACCGCCACCAGCCCGAGAGAGATGACGAAGACGGCGGCCAGGAGCTCGGCCAGGGTAAAGCCCGCCTGGCTTCTGGAGATCCTGATGCCTCGTATCAGTCTGTTCATGGGTATCTATATGTCTCCTACTGGAGACATAGCAAGGCCGATGCCACGCGGGACCACCCCAGCCGACACTGGAATCGAGCTGTAAGTGGCCGTTCTAGAAGGCCCCCTAAAACTGGAGCGCGGCCTGGGGCTCGCCATCCCTGTGGGGGTGGACCGCCCGCGACACCCCGGCGACGGAGTGTGTCACCCGACTGGGCTTAGCGGCTGCCCCGAAGCCGAGGGTCGAGCAGATCCCTGAGAGCGTCTCCCAGCATGTTGGCGCCGAAGACGGCGAGCGAGAGCGCGACGCCGGGCCAGAGGGCAAGCCAGGGAGCGCGGAGCATGTGGACCAAGCCCGCCCCGGAGAGCATGCCGCCCCAGGACGGGCGCGGGGGCGGCACGCCGAAACCCAGGAAGGACAGCGCCGCTTCGGTGAGGATGATGGCGCCCAGATTCACCGTGCCCAGGATGATGATCGGCGCAAGGATGTTGGGCAGGACGTGGCGGCCGATCATGGCCGCGTGCGCCGCGCCGAGCGCGCGCGCCGCTTCCAGGTAGAGGTGCGCCTTGACCGAGAGCACGGCGCTCCGGATGACGCGCGAGTCGCGGACGCCCAGGACCAGGCCGAGCGTCAGGATCACGTTGCCGAGCCCGGGGCCCAGGAGCGCCATGATGGTGAGCGCCACCAGGAGCAGCGGAAAGCACATGAAGGCGTCCACGACACGCTGGAGGACGAGATCGAGTCGGCCTCCGAAGTAGCCCGACACGAGCCCGACGGCCGTGCCGAGCAGGAGACCCACCACCACGCCGCCGAAGCCCACCGCCATAGAGACCCGGGCGCCGTAGATCACGCGCGAGAGGAGGTCGCGGCCGAGATTGTCCGTGCCCAGCCAGTGCGCTTGGCTCGGCGCCTTGAGCCGGGAGAAGATGTCGGCTTCGTCGTAGCCGTACGGGGTGACGCGCTCGGCCAGGAGAGCCAGCGCGAGCATGCCGGCGAGCACGAGCCCGCCCGCGGCTCCCAGCGGCTTCCGCCTGACGAAGGTCCACACGGCGCGCTAGTCCTGCCTGACGCGCGGGTCCAGCGCGCCATACGAGAGATCCACGAGAAGGTTCGAGAGGACCACGAGGGCGGCGACGAAGAGGTTGACGGCCTGGATGACGGGGTAGTCGCGGCGGCTGATGGCCTCGAGCACGAAGCTGCCCATGCCCGGCAGGCCGAAGATGTGCTCCATGATGATGGAGCCGCCGAAGTAGAACGGCATCTGGCCGCCGATGACGGTGACGATGGGGATCGCCGCGTTGCGGAGCGCGTGTCCCAGCACCACCGCGGCCCCGCCCAGGCCCTTGGCGAGCGCCGTGCGGACGTAGTCCTGCCGCAGCACCTCGAGCATCATCCCCCGCGTCATGCGCATGATGATCCCCGCCTGCGCCACGCCGAGACAGAGGGCCGGCAGGAGGAACTGGCCGAGGTAGGCGTACCAGCCCTCCGCGAAGGACGTGAAGCTGCCGATGGACGGCGCCCAGTGGAAGTAGTAGGACGGCAGCACGACGATGAGCGTCCCAAGCCAGAAGTTGGGCACCGACAGGGCGCCCACGGCGAAGGAGCGGGCGGCGTAGTCGGCGCGGGAGTCCTGGCGCACGGCGGCGAGGATGCCGACGGGCAGCGCGATCGCCAGCGAGATGGCGATGGACAGGAGCGACAGCGTCATCGTCACGGGGAAGCGCGCGGCGATGTCCAGGGCGGCAGGGCGGTTGGTCCAGAGGCTCGTGCCGAGATCGCCGCGGAGGACCTGCCAGGCCCAGGTGACGTACTGCGCCGCCAGCGGCCGGTCGAGGCCCAGGCGCGCCCGCAGCTCGTCGGCGCTCTTGCCGTACTGGAACTGCTCCAGCATCATGTCCACGACGTCGCCGGGAATGGCCCGGACGATGGCGAAGACGAAGAGCGAAACCAGGAACAGCGTCGGCAGGACGAGCAGCAGGCGCTGGAGCGAGTAGCGAAACACCGGCTACTTATCGAGCCACACGACCTCGAGTTGCGCGCCCCGGTCGAAGGAGTTCTTGCATCCGTAGTTCTTCACCCACGGCGTCCACGACGACACGTTCTTCGGGTACGGCGTGTAGAGGTAGTAGGCGCGCTCGGCCGCGTAGCGCTGGATGTCGTCGATGACCTTCTTGCGCGACGACCGCGAGGTGTAGCGGCGCTGGGCGTCCAGCATCACGTCGAGCTGGGTGTCGGCGACGTGGCTGCGGTTGTTCGGCTGCCCGGAGCGGAAGAAGTTGTAGAGGTAGGCGTCCACCTCCGTGAAGAGCGACGACGGCCCCCAGCTCGCCTCGTCGAACTTGCCGAGGAAGGAGCCGCGGATGTAGTTGCCGTACTCCTCGTTGACGATCTGGAGCTCCACGCCGACCTGCTTGAGGCTGAAGGCCAGGAGCTCGAGCTCCTCGACGTACTCCGGGCCGTAGCCCGGCCAGTTCGTGCACTTGACCTTCATGCCGTTGGGGAAGCCCGCCTCGGCCAGCATCTTCCTCGCCAGCGCGGGGTTGTGCTGGAGCCACTTCGCCCCCTCGCCCAGCTCGCTCGTCGGGAGCTTCCACTCGCGCATGGGCGCCGGCACCGGGCCGGGGTCTTCCCACCCCTGCCCTTCGAGGTACTGGGCGAGCCACTTCTTCCGGTCCACGGCCAGCGAGAAGGCCTGCCGCACGCGCGGGTCGTTGAAGGGCGCCTTGTCGGTTCGGAAGGCGAGTGTGCGGACGGCAAGCCAGTCCCAGAACTGCACCGGGTAGGTCGGGTTGGACTTCTTGAACGAGGCGACGTCCGTCCGCGGGATGCGCCCATCGTAGAAGGAGATGTCCACCTGCCCGGCGCGGAAGAGCGAGAGCTGGGTCGAGCGGTCCTTGACGAACAGCCACTCGACCTTGTCGAGATACGGTAGTCCCTTGGCGTGGTACGTGGGATTGCGCGCGAAGACGGCCTTGACGCCGGGCTCGTAGCGCTCAAGGACGAACGGTCCGCAGCCGATCAGTGACTCAGCCGCCTTGAAGTCGCCCATCTTGTCCTCGACCTCGGGCGGCAGGATGCAGTTCCAGGGCTCGGCCAGGTTGTGCAGGAAGGGCGCGTAGGCGTCGGCCAGGGTAACGCGGACCGTGTGCTTGTCCGGGGTCTCGATGCCCTCGATCCGCCCCAGCAGGCTGGCCGCGGGCGACTTCTTGAGCGCCCGCTCGAAGGAGTACTTAACGTCGGCGGCCACCAGCTCGCGGCCGTTGACCGGCGCCCGGGACTCCCAGCGCACGCCGGGGCGAAGCGCGATGGTGTAGACACGCCCGTCCTTGGAGACGTCGGCCTTGAGGGCAAGATCGGGCACCGGCGTGAAGTCCGACGGGCCGTACTTGGCGCCGTTGACGAACTTGAACAGCGTCCGCCTGACGAAGGACGAGATGAGCTGGGTCTGGTAGGAGATCGTCGCGTGCGTGTCGAAGGTCGGCGGCTCGAGGCCGATATGCTTGAGCACGCCGCCGCGCTTGGGCTGGGCCTGCGCGAAGACCTCTCCCGGCGCCGCGGCGATCGCGGCGACGCTTCCCGCGAGCTTGAGGAAATCGCGTCGTCCAACGGAGCCGATGGAGAGAGCGTCCATGATGTCCTCCGGGTGCGTGCGGGGGAAGCTACGGGCCGGCGCCATTATAGCAGAGGCTCGCGGTGGTTCAGCAGGCGGAGGGCCCAGCCCGACGGGCCCCGCTCGAGCACGGACAGCGCCGCGTAGTCCTGGCCCAGCGCCAGGATGCGCTCGGGACGAATGCCGAGCGCCCGGCACATGACGATGCGGTTCGGACCGCCGTGTGCGACCACGAGGACGCGAGAGCCCGGGTGGCGGGCGGCGATGCCCTCGAACGCGGGCCAAGCCCTTGCCGAGACGTCCGGCAGGCTCTCTCCCCCGGGAAACTGGAATCGGCCGACGTCGGCCATCCACGCCTCGAAGGCCGCGGGGTCGAGCGCCCGGATCTCATCCGCCGTCAGGCCCTCCCAGCGCCCCATGGAGAACTCCCGGAGCTCCGGCAGCGGGACGGCCTCCAGCCCGTGGGGCGCCGCCAGGATCTCGGCGGTCCGTCGCGTGCGCGCGAGGTCGCTGGAATACGCCGCGGCGAGCTTGGCGCCCGCGAGCCGCCGCCCCAGCGCCGCCGCCTCGGCTTCGCCCACCGGCGAAAGTGGCACGTCGAGATGGCCGATGAACCGCCGAGTCTCGGCGCCCACCACGCTGCCGTGCCGGACGAGGTAGATGGTCGTCCGCACTTAGAGGACGCGCAGGTGAATCAGGGCCGCAGCGGCCACCAGCGTCGCGAGCTCGCCGATCTCGACTGACGAGCCGAGCGCATCCCCCGTGAGGCCGCCGAGGCGGGAGGCCACAAACACCGCCCAGAGGAGCACGGTCGCAAGGGCGAGGCTCAAGAGGAGCCCGCCCCACGGCCCGAGCAGCGCGGCTGCCAGGATCCAGAAGCCGGCGACGGACACGGGCCCCGCCCACGGCGACAGACCTTCGAGGAAGGCCGCGCCGACCCCCTGACCAGGGCTCGCCGCCGGGAACAACGGGCCGATCAGAAGCGGCACGAGGCGGCCTGCCGCCGGCGCCAGGAACAGCATCGCCGGGTGGCGGCCCGCGGGCAGCGCGTCGAGCGCGCCTGCCGAGATCAGGAAGCAGAGGACGATGCCGCCGGCGCCGAAGACCCCGATACGGCTGTCCCGCATGATGGCGAGCCGCCGCTCGGCGTCGCGGCCCGCGAGGCCGTCGAGAACGTCGGCGAGGCCGTCGAGGTGAATGCCGCCGGTAAGAACCTTCCACAGCCCAATGACCAGGATGGCTCCCAGCAGCGGCGGAAACACGAACGCGAGGAGATGGTCGGCAGCGACGAGGCAGGCGCCGAGCGCCAGGCCCACGGCGGGAAACCACCACGCGGCCCGTCCGAGCGCCCCCGCGCCCGTCGCCTCGCGCCCCGGCACCGGCACGATAGTCAGAAACCGGACGGCAAGAATCAGGTAGCCCACCGCGTGCCGTAGGCGAAGGGACTCAGACGGGGAGAACGGGATTCCTGCGCGGGGGGAACTCGAGCTGCTTGCTCTGGGCGTACTCGAGCCGCTTGATGAGCTCGCCGCGCAGCTCCGAGCCCGCGATGATGCCATCCACCAGCATCTCCGAGGCGAGCTTGTAGATGTCCACGTCCTGGACGTACGCCTCGCGCTTCTCCCGGACGTAAGCCGCGCGCTCGCTTTCCGGCAGCTCCATGATCTTGTTGTAGTAGACGGCGTTGATCGCCGGCTCGGGCCCCATGATGGCCACCTGCCCCTGCGGCAGGGATAGCGCCGCGTCGGGCTCAAAGGCCGGGCCGCACATCGCGTAGAGCCCCGCGCCGTAGCACTTGCGCACGACCACGGAGATCTTCGGCACCGTCGCCTGCGAGGTGGCGAAGACCATCTTGGCGCCGTGGCGGATGATGCCCGCGCGCTCCACCTTGGCGCCGACCATGAAGCCCGGGACGTCGGCCAGGTAGACGAGCGGGATGTTGAACGCGTTGCAGAGCCAGATGAAGCGCGCGCCCTTGTCGGAGGAGTCCACCATCAGCACGCCGCCCTTGACCTTGGGCTGGTTGGCGACGATGCCGGCTGCGCGGCCGCCGATGCGGGCGAATCCGGTAATGATCTCCTGGGCAAAGAGCCGCTTGATCTCGAAGAAGGAGCCCGCGTCCACGACCCGGTCGATGACCTCGTACATGTCGAACCACTTGCGCTGGTCGTACGGGACGATCTCCTCGATCGGCCGGCCCGGCACGGCCTCGCGGGCTTCGGTGCCCGCCGGCCGCTCGCGGTAAGACTGGGGCATGAAGGCCAGGTACCGCTTGCAGAGCTCGATCGCGTCCTCGTCGGAGCCCGCCAGGATGTCGCCGCAGCCCGACACCGAGCAATGCATGCGCGCGCCGCCGAGGTCCTCGAGCGAAACCTTCTCGCCGATGGCCATCTCGACCATGCGGGGCGAGCCGACGTACAGGCTCGCCTTGCCGTCCACCATGATCACGCAGTCGGTCAGCGCGGGCAGGTAGGCCGACCCGGCCGGCGAGGGCCCGAAGAGGATGCACACTTGGGGGACGACACCGGAGAGCTGGACTTCATTGTAGAAGATGCGCCCGGCGTGGAAGCGGCCGGGGAAGATCTTGATCTGCTCCGAGATGCGCCCGCCCGCCGCGTCCACGAGGTAGAGCAGCGGCACCTGCAGCCGCTGGGCCCGCTCCTGGATGCGCACGATCTTCGCCACCGTCTTCTCACCCCAGGAGCCGGCCTTGACCGTGTAGTCGTTGGCCATGATGCAGACGGTGCGCCCGCCCACGGTGCCGACACCGGTGACCACGCCGTCGGCCGGCGTATCGGCCTCCTGGTTGCGCGCGAAGAGGAAGTCCTCCTGGAACGGAGAGCCCGGGTCGAGGAGGAGCTTCAGGCGGTCGCGGACGAAGAGCTTGCCCTCGTCCTTCAGCTTGTCGCGGTATTTGACGTGGCCCTGCTCGATGCGGGCGCGCTCCCGGAAGTAGCGCTCCTCACTCACGGCCGGCCCTCGCCTCGCTCACTTCGCCGGCGGCGCGGTGATCGGATCGACCCAAATGATGATGATGAGCACACCGGTGCCGTGGCGCGGGCCGCCGATGATGGCAGGCGCGCCCGGGGCGGCGACGATGTTCGAGGTCATGACGGATTTTTCGCTCTTGAGCAGCCGCACCTGCATGCGGACCGACTTGCCCTGGAGGTCCATCGGCGTGACTTCGAGCGAGCGGTCGCCCGGGCCGGGCAGGCGCTTGGAGGCGCCGAACTCGACGTCCACATTGTGATGTTCGAGCGGCGTGTAGTCGCTGTAGCGGAAGAGCTTGCTCAGCCGCGGCACGATCTGCTTGAGGCGCTCGTCCATTTGGCTGACGGCGGGGCCGGCGGGAGCCGGCGCCTGCTTGCCGGCCGGCGCGGGCTGAGGAGCGGGAGGGTTCGAGGCCTGCAGGACCCTGACCTCGAAGTGAACCATGCCCTTTGGAGGCGCCGCGACCGGGGCCGGCGGAGGCGTCTGACCCGAGGCCGGCGACCATGCGGCAACGCCCGCGAGCGCGGCCGCGAGACACACGAGCACGAGCAGCATGGGCCCGAGCACGCTCCGCAGCCGCTTGCGCGCGTTGTGAAGCCTCGACATCACCGTTCCGATTGGGCAGTTGAGCACGGATGCGATCTCGCGGTACGAGAGCCCCTCGACGTCACTGAGCATGATAATGGTTCGCGCGTTGGGCGGCAAGGTATCGAGCGCCTGGCGGATGCGCAGGCGCCGCTCGGCGCCCAGCGCGGCCTGGTCTGGCCGCTCCCCGTGATCCGGCGCGGTGCGCTCCCACTCCTCCGCCGGCACAAGCTGGCTGCCGAACGCGCGTGCCTGGGCGCTCCGGGCGCGCAGCCGGTCGGTCGCCACGTTCATGGCGATGCGAAAGAGCCAGGTGTAGAAAGCCGACTGGCCGCGGAACGACGCCAGCGACTGGAATGCCCGCACGAAGGCGTCCTGAGCGCAATCCCATGCCTCCTCGCGATCGCGCAGCACCTGGAAGGCCAGGCGCCACACGCGCTGCCGGTACTTCTCCACCAGGGGCTCGAACGCCGCGATGTCACCCGCGCGACACCGCTCGATGAGGAGACGCTCGTCCAGGTCCGCGGAACCCGGAGAGCCTGCGCCGTCGGGAAGCATCGGCGGATCCGCGGGCGGCGTCACAGGAGCCTGTGGCGGCCCCCGCGCCTCCCGCCACGACGCGGATTAGACGCCGGAAGGGGGACCGACATTCACCGCGGGCGCCGGCTCGGCCGGCCCGCCGTGGCCGACTGGAGCGCCGCGTCCACGCCCAGGAGGTAGCTGGCGGGGCCGAAGCCCGAGATCTGTCCCCGCGCCACGGCCGCGATCACCGAATGGCGACGGAAATCCTCCCGCCCGTGGATGTTCGAGAGGTGGACCTCGACGACGGGCACGGAAACGGCGGAGACCGCGTCGCGCAGCGCGAGGGAGTAGTGGGTCAGCGCGCCGGGGTTGATGACGATGGCCCTGAAGCCCTCGCCGGCGGCGCCCTGTATCCAGTCGATGAGCTGGCCCTCGTGGTTCGACTGGCGGCAGACCGCCTTGGCGCCTCGGCGCGCGGCGTGGCGCTGGATCTCGCC
Source organism: Candidatus Rokuibacteriota bacterium (assembly GCA_030647435.1). Classification (NCBI taxonomy): domain Bacteria; phylum Candidatus Rokuibacteriota; species Candidatus Rokuibacteriota bacterium. Next base: position 47,865 of record JAUSJX010000065.1, on the reverse strand, counting down.
GTCAAGCTGTGCGAGGGTCGTGCGGCCGTAGACGGCAGGCTCCCGCGTACCCAAGAGATTGAGGTTTGGCCCGTGGAGTACGAGGACAAGGGCAGCCGACGAACGTGCCATGGCGGGGAGAGTATACACTGGCCCCTACGCATCGGCCTCGGGCTGGTGCGCGGCCGGCAGACGCGAGGCGATGGCGTCGCGCACTTGACGCCCGAGCACCCGGGCCGCCACGCGCGTGTCGGGCTCCTTGGGCGGTAAAATGACCGGGTGGTAGACGATGCTGAGCCTCCCGGGTCGGGGCAGGACGCGTCCTGGGGGCCACGAGTCGTGACCACCCCGGATGGTCACCGGCAGCACCGGCACCTGGAGCGACGAAGCGAGGCGAAAGGCGCCGGGGCGGAAGCGCTGGAGCCGGCCGTCGGGGCTGCGCGCGGCTTCGGGAAAGATCATCACGCTTTGCCCCGTCTGGAGCAGGCGGACGGCCTCCCGAGTCGAGCGGGGATCGGCCGATTCCAGCTGTACCGGGAAGGCGCGAAGCCGGCGGATCACCCAGGAGAGTCCCGGGACCTCGAACAGCGCATCCCACGCCATGAAGTGCACGCGGAGATGGATGGGCAGCCACACCAGGACGGGGTCGGCGTACGTGACGTGGTTCGGCGCGATAATGAGCGGCCCGTCCGTCGGGATGTGCTGGATGCCCTCGAGCTGGATCCGCCAGTAGATCCGGGCCCCGAACCGGACGAAGGGACGGAGGGTGTCCATGACGGGAGTGCGCACGGCCAGAGTGTGCCACGGAGATCGCGATGGAGACAATGGAGCGCTCAGCCGGAAAGCCGATCGTGATCGCGCGCGGCGGCGCGTCGGCCGAAGCGCCCGAGCACACCATCGCAGCCTTTGAGGCGGCGCTGGCCGAGGGTGCCGACGCGCTCGCGCTGCGGGTACGAGTGTCGAAGGACGGCCATCCCGTGGTCTTCGGCCACGCCACGCTCGAACGGACGACCGATGGCCGCGGCCCCGTGGCTGCGCTGACCGTCCGCGAGCTCAAGCGGCTCGACGCCGGCGGGTGGAAGGGGCCGCGCTTCGGCGGCCAGCGCATCCAGACGCTTCAGGAGGTGCTCGAGCGGTTTCGCGACCGCACGCGCTTCTGGATCGAGCTGCCCGACGGCGCCGCCGCCGGGAGCGGCATCGAGGAGCGCATCGTCTCGACGCTGGAGATCTACGAGGCCGTGGAGCGCTCGCTTGTGCAGTCGGCCGACAGGGAGGCCCTCGGCCGCGTGCGGGCGCTCAACCCCGCCGTCCCGCTCGGCGCGCTCTGGAGCGCGGGCCCGCTCGACGCGGCGCTGCCGGCACCGGGAACGGCTGATGCGCTATGCCCGTCGGTCGAGGTGCTCCGAGCGGCGGACGTTGAGACAATCCGGGCGGCGTGGCTCGGCTGCTATGTCTGGACAGTCAACGAGCCGGCCCTCGCGGACCGGCTCGTCGTCTGGTGCGTTGACGGTATCCTCACCGACCGGCCCGGGCTCGTGCGTGCTCGGGTCGACCGGCTGTAGTCGTCGCTTAGTCGTCCTCGGGCTCGTCCTCGTCAACGCCCGCGCCGACGAGCGCCCTGTGACGCGTCATTCGCTCGAGGCGGTCCTGGCAGCGCACGCAGGTCATCACCTCGGGCATGGCCTTGAGGCGGGCGGGCGCGATGGCCTCGTCGCACTCCTGGCAGACGCCGTACTCGCCGTCCCGCAACCGCTCGAGCGCCTCGGCCAGGCGGTTGGCGCGCTCCACGAGCAGGCTCCGCGTGGCGAAGCTCATTTCGCGATCCTCGTTGATCTGGATCACGTCGACCTCGTCGGCCAGCTGGCTCGTGTCGCCCAGCGCGTTCATGGTCTGCACGGACATCGCCGTCCCGCCCATGTGGCGGATGCGCTCGACCGTCCGGTTCAGTTCCGCTTCCAGCTTCTTCTTGACGTCTTCCATTTTGGTCTCCCCCTGGGCGGTTCGCCCTACGGCTGTCCCAGCCCGGCTACCCCGGCTGGTGCAAGCCTCGTGCCGCAGGCTTCGTGGAGAGAGACGCTCGAAAATCGGGAATATTCGGGTCCGAGACGGGCTTGATCCAGGCCAGTCGGGCAAAGTGCCCCTATTGGGTGGGAAAAAGGCTCACCGGGACCGCCAAATAGTGAAGCCGGACTCCCGAAAACTGTCAGGCTCCCACGAGAGGCCGGCGCAGGCTGTCGACTCTTAGGTGGCCAAGGGCAGCGTCATCCGGAAGCAGCTGCCTTGGGCGGGGGCGCTTCGAGCAGTCAGCGATCGCCCGTGGACGAGGACGATCTCCCCGCTGATCGGCAGGCCTAGATGTGAAATCTCACGAGATTGTCCCCGGTGATGAGACGCCCGACTTTGCCCATCGAGGAACCTCCTTCCGGGGTTCTACTCTTCCTCGCCGTACTGGTCTTTGAGCTTGGCCACCACGGCGGGATCGGCCAGCGTGGTCGTGTCGCCGAGCGCCTTGCCCTCGGCAATGTCACGCAGGAGCCGGCGCATGATCTTCCCGCTGCGGGTCTTCGGCAGATCGGAGGCGAAGATGAGGTCGTCGGGGCGCGCCAGCGCGCCGATCTTCTTGGTCACGTGCCCCTTGAGCTCCTCCATCAGCTCCTTCGTGCCCGTCGCGCCGTCCTTGATGGTGACGAAGGCGGCGATGGCCTGCCCCTTGATCTCGTGCGGGCGGCCGATGACGGCGGCCTCGGCCACCAGCGGGTGGTCCACCAGCGCCGACTCGACCTCCATGGTCGAGACGCGGTGGCCCGAGACGTTCATCACATCGTCCACGCGGCCGAGGAGCCAGAAGTAGCCGTCCTCGTCGACCTTGGCGCCATCACCCGTGAAATAGATGCCAGGGTAGCGGCTCCAGTACTGCGCTTGGTAGCGCTCCGGGTCGCGGTAGATGCCGCGGAGCATGCCGGGCCATGGCTTCTTGAGCACGAGGTAGCCGGCCTTGGCGGGTAGGCCCTTGTCGTCGACCACCTCGGCCACGATGCCGGGAAAGGGCCTGGTCGCCGAGCCCGGCTTGAGCGTGGTCAGGCCCGGCAGCGGAGTGATGAGGATCTGCCCGGTCTCCGTCTGCCACCAGGTGTCCACGACGGGGCAGCGGCCACCGCCGATCACCTTCCAGTACCAGACCCAGGCCTCGGGGTTGATGGGCTCACCGACCGAGCCGAGCAGCCGCAGGCTCGACAGGTCGCAGCGACCCGGATACTGGTCGCCCCAGCGCATGAAGGTACGGATGGCCGTCGGCGCCGTGTAGCAGATGGTGATGCCGTGCTTCTCGATGATGCGCCAGAAGCGGTCCTTGTCGGGCGTGTCCGGCGTCCCTTCGTACATGACCGTGGTCGTGCCGTTGGCGAGCGGGCCGTAGACGACGTAGGAGTGGCCCGTGACCCAGCCGATGTCGGCCGTACACCAGAAGACGTCGGTGTCGTGCAGGTCGAAGACCCACTTGGTCGTGGCGTAGACCCCGGTGAGATAGCCTCCGGTGGTGTGCTGGATGCCCTTGGGCTTGCCCGTCGAACCCGAGGTGTAGAGCAAGTAGAGCATGTCCTCGGCATCCATCTTCTCGGGCGCGCAGTAGGCGTCCGCCCCCTTGACGAAGTCCTCCCACCAGACGTCGCGGCCGGCCTGCATGTCGACCGGCTGGCCGGTGCGCTTGAGCACGACCACGGTCCCGACGTCGGGGCACTCCTTGAGTGCCTCGTCGACGTTCTTCTTGAGCGGCACGATGCCGCCGCGCCGCCAGCCGCCGTCCGCCGTGAGCAGCACCGTCGACTGGGCGTCGTGGATCCGCTCGCGGATCGCGTCCGGCGCGAAGCCCCCGAAGATGACGCTGTGAGGGGCACCGATCCGCGTGCAGGCCAGCATGGCGATCGCCGTCTCCGGGACCATGGGCATATAGATGGTGACGCGGTCGCCCCGCTTGACGCCGGCCCGCCTGAGCGCGCTGGCGAAGTGGTTGACCTCGCGGTAGAGATCCCAGTAGGTCAACGTCCGGGTGTCGCCCGGCTCGCCTTCCCAGATAAGGGCGGCCTTGGTGCGCCGGGCAGTGTTAATGTGGCGGTCGAGGCAGTTGTAGGAGACGTTGAGCTTGCCGCCGACGAACCACTTGGCGTAGGGCGCCTTCCACTCGAGCCCCTTCTTCCACGGCTTGAACCAGTCGAGTTCCCGGGCGAACCCTTCCCAGAACTTGACCGGGTTCTTCGCGGCCTGGGCGTAGATCGAGGCGCTCCTGGCGTTGGCCCGCTTGGCGAACTCCTTCGGTGGCGCGAACTTGCGCTTCTCTTTCAGGAGGACCTCGATGGGAGTGCCGCCGCCCGCTGCCTTGGTCGCCATGTTAGACGTGCCTCGCGTGATGGGTGGTGTCGATGATCGGCGCGGCATCGCGCCCGCTATCTTCTAAACCAAGTCCCCGCCGACTTCAAGTGGCGCGCGTCCCGCCGTCGCCGGGCTCCGCGGCTTGGCGACGGAATCCGTAGCGCCCCATCTTGTCGGAGAAGTTCTTCGGGTCCATGTCGGCCTACTTGGCCGCGGCCGGTTCGACGCTCCCTAATCAGGCCGGGGCAAGAAGCGCTTCATGAGGAGGGCCTGGAAGCCGTCCTCGAGCTCCGCGGCGACGGCCTGCGCGACTTCGTCGGGCGAGCCCTGCCGCTCGACCCAGTCGCCCTGGCCCCAGCCCTCGAGGTAGGCGTCGCCCTCCGTCGCGTTTTCCCGCATGGCGAGAGCGTCGATCAGGTCCTGAAACTTCTGCGAGAGCTGGTGACGAGCCGTCCGGTCGGTGTCGGCGGCTTCGACCAGCGACGGGATCTCCTTCCAGTGGACGATGCGGTAGCGGGCCATGTCCGTTGCGGCACATTCTATCGAAACGGCGCGCGATTGCTTGACAAAGGTGTACCCCACCCCTACGCTCTCAGCCGGAGGGCTAGCCATGATCGACGTCAAGACGGCGGACAAGGAGCTGCAGACCTATATCCGCCCGCAGACCTTCCCCGTGGCAATCCGGATGCTCAAGCCCGGCGAGCCCATCCCCGAGCGGGCGAAGCGCCCCGCACGCGACTTCAAGAAGCTCAGCATGGCCTGCCAGGTTATCGACATGTCGCGGCGCTACGGCTGGATGATCGCGCTCACCCGAGAGGACCACATCTGCTCGCTCGGCATCACCGCCATCGGCTTCGACAAGCCGCTGCCCATCTACAACGTCGGCACGCTCTGCGAGGGCATGTACACCGAGACCAAGGAGGCCGGTCAGCGCTCGGAGGCCGCCATCGACAAGTTCGCCCCGGGAGAGTACGAGACGCTGCTCGTCGCGCCGCTCGACCGCGCGACGTTCGAGCCGCATCTGGTGTGCGTCTACGCCAGCCCCGCGCAGGTGATGCGGCTGACCCAGGCGGCATTGTGGAAGCGCGGCGGGCGCCTGCACTCCTCGTTCGAGGGGCGCGCGGTGTGCGCCGACATCATCGTGACGACGATGCAGACGGGCGAGCCTCAGGTCATCCTGCCCTGCTCCGGCGACCGGATCTTCGGCCAGACCCAGGACCACGAGATGGCGTTCGCCATCCCGTGGGCGAAGATGGAGGAGATCGTCGAGGGCCTGCGCGGCACGCATAACGGCGGCATCCGCTACCCGATCACGCAGTTCATGGAGTACGAGGCCAAGCTGCCGCCGCGCTACATGGAGGTCAACCGGCTCTGGGACGCCGAGAAGGGCAAGGTGGCGCTGACCCCGCGCGACCGCGTCGTGGCCGCCTACAAGCGCTCCTTCGCCGACCGCGTGCCGGTCTACCCGATCGTCGCCTCGTTCGCCGGCACCCTCGACGGGCAGTCCATCGAGGAGTACTGCACGAACCCAACCAAGGCCATCACGGCCATGATGAACTACTTCGAGCGCTACCAGCCGGACGTGGTGCTGGCGTACAACGACCTCGCCAAGGAAGCCGAGGCCTTCGGCTGCAAGGTCAAGTACTCCGACTACGTCGTGCCGTCGATCGAAGGGCACGTGCTCGAGAACAAGGCCAACCTGGCGAAGCTGAAAATGCCGGACCCGTACGGCGCGGCGAGGCTGCCGGGCTTCCTCGAGCAGTGCGAGGCGCTCGTCAAGGCCGCGCCCCCCGCCGCCATGGGCGCCGTCGCGGTCGGCCCATGGACCATCGCCATGCTGCTGCGCAACCCGGAGATGATGCTGCTCGACACCTTCGAGGACCCGCAGTTCATCCACGACCTGATGCGCGTCACGACCGATTTCTGCAAGACCTGGGGCGACGCCATCGTCAAGACCAAGATCGGCCTCAGCTTCTCGGAGCCCACAGCGTCCATCAGCCTGGTGTCGCCCGACAACTATCGCGAGTTCATCGCCCCGTACCACAAGGATCTCGTGGACCACTTCAAGGCCAAGAAGGTCGGGCTCACGACGCACATCTGCGGCACGACCTACCCGATCTACGAAGACATCATCGGCTGCGGCTTCACGACGGTCTCGTTCGACCTCGACCAGCAGGGCGACCCGAAGCTGTACGTGGACCAGCTGCAGCGCTTCATGGAGGTCGCCAAGGGACGCGCCGTCGGCATCGGCAACGTGGACGCGACCAAGTTCGAGAAGACGACCAAGGCGGAGATGGAGGCGGACGTGCGCCGCTGCATCGACACGGCGGCGAAGCACTCGGGCTTCATCCTGTCGACCTCGTGCGAGATCCCACCGCGCTCGAACCCGGAGATCGTGAAGTGGTTCATGGACGCGGCGCACGACTACGGCCGCTACGAGCGGGTCCTGGGGTAGCAGGCCGCCGATAAGGGCCCAGCGGCGTCGTTGGCGCGGTCGCTCTCCGGGTAACGTACGTGGAGGTTCGAGCTGAGGGCGCAGCCCCGAGGCGAGGGCTGAGACAGACATACGCCTCGCTCGTCGCCTCCCTCGCCGCCTCGCATCTGGACCCTTCTCGCCGGCCTGCGCGCCCCAACCATGAGGGCACCGGGGGGTGCAGACACACGAAGGGCGCGGGGGCAACTGCCCTCGCGCCCTTGGCGCCTAAGCTCGAGATCCAGCTACCACTTGAAGGGCTTCTTGGAGGGCGGGACGCCGTACGCGCCCCGGTCGCCGCCCCCGAACCCGCCGCCGCGACCACCGCCGCCCGGGCGTCCACCCGGCCGGCCGCCGCCCCGCGGGCCGCCGCCGCCTGAGCCGGGCGCCTTCGGGGTCGAGAGATTGACGGTCAGCTTGCGGCCGTCGAGGTCCTTGCCGTTGAGCTCCGAGATGGCGCGCTGGGCCTCCTCAGCCGTTGTCATCTCGACGAAGCCGAAACCGCGCGACTGGCCGGAGAACTTGTCGGTGATCACCGCCGCGGATTCCACGGTGCCGCACTGGGCGAAGTACTCACGCAGCGTCTCGCTCGTCGTGGAATACGAGAGCCCCCCTACGTACAGTTTCGAAGCCATCTGGATCTCCTTCAGTCGCTCTTCCGCCTTGATGCACGCCCCAATACTCGGAAGAGCCAATATCGGAGGCGAGGGCGCCGGCCGCGGCGCTATATACCCAGTCTACACCATGCGGGGCCGCGCCGCCGCTACAGCCGACCGGTTACGGCGTCATCCAGGCCGCGAGGGCCGGATCACGGTACGTGTCGTCGACAGGCGCGTGCTTGATCGGCAGCTCCGGCTCCGCAGCTTCCGGAAGCGGGGACGCGATCTCCGCGTGGCGGATGGACTCCCCCGTCGCGACCAGGAGACCGAGCAGGCACAGGCTGAGCCCCAGCGCGATGGTCCAGGCGAGGAACTTCCTGCCGAAGGATTCCATCGCGTCTACCCGCACACGGCCTCGAGGGCGGCGGCCGCCGCCGCGGGGCGCGGCGCCACCACACGGGCGGGCCGCTCGGCCTTCGCGACGAGGTCGAGCACATCGAAGGGCTCGCGCACCGCGCGAAAGCCGTGGAGCTCGAAGCGGACCTGCTCGTCCATCCCCTGGCCGGCCTCGACCCGCACCACCACCGGCACGCCGGGAGCTACGGTATCGAAGAGCCGCGCGAGCCCGGCCCCCGGCAGATGCACCAGGGCGGAGGACAGGATGATTAGCGACACGGGAGTCTCGAGCAGGTGACGCACTCCCTCGCAGAAGGTATCGGCCATCCGGACCGCGATGCCTTGTTCGAAACATCGCATGCCGACCGACTCGGTCAGCGTCCGGTTCTCATCGATCATCAGCACACGTGTCATGGCATTCCTTTCCCGTTAAAGTTAAGAGCACTGGAATGACAGCAAAGGTGATGCCACATGGGGCGGAAGCGCACAAATGCGAGTGAGCGCGAGGCTTTAGCGTGAGCCGGGCCTCACGGACCTGCCGAGGAGCGTGACGGGATCGGGCGCGGTACCCGACAAGAATCGTCCCCTGCCCGAACGGCTTCAGCCCTGCGACTTCAGCTGATCCGGGGAGATCCCGTAGGTGAGGAGCTTGCGGTAGAGGGTCTTGGGATCGATGCCGAGGAGCGCCGCGGCCTTGGCGCGGTGCCCGCCGACCCGGCGGAGCGTGGCGATGATGTGCTGGCGTTCCATTTCCTCGAGGCTGCCGCCTTCCGCCGCACGATCCGTCGGACCGCCGCGGCCCGCCAAGAGCTCTGCGGGCAGGTCCTCAGGCTCGATCTCGTCGCCCTTCCCGAGAATGACGGCGCGCTGGATCGCGTGCTGGAGCTCGCGCACGTTGCCCGGCCAGCCGTACACCTCCATGCAGCGCAAGGCCGCCGGGGAGAGGCGCTTGCGTCCGTAGGCCGCGTTCTGCTCGAGAAAGTGCGCGGCCAGGAGACCCACGTCCTCGGGCCGCTCGCGCAGCGGTGGCAGGGTCAGGGCGATCGTGTTGATCCGGTAGTAGAGGTCCTGGCGGAACTCGTTGGCGCGGATCGCCTCCGCGAGATCGCGGTTGGTCGCGGCGACGAGCCGCATGTCCACGCTGCGCCGCCGCGTGCCGCCCACGCGAAAGAAGGCGTGCGACTCGAGGACCCGCAGGAGCTTGACCTGGCTGTCGGGTTCCATCTCGCCGATCTCGTCGAGAAAGAGCGTCCCGCCGTCCGCCAGCTCGATGAGCCCCGGCTTGAAGCTGACCGCGCCCGTGAACGCGCCCTTCTCGTGGCCGAACAGCTCGCTCTCCAGCACCTCGCGCGGCAGCGCGCCGCAATGGATCGGCACGAAAGCCTGCGTCGCCCGCGGCGACCGTTCGTGGATGGCGCGCGCGATCAGCTCCTTGCCCGTGCCGCTCTCGCCCAGGACCAGAACGGAAGAGTCCGTCGGCGCGACCCGGTCCACGAGGCGCAGCACCTCCTGCATGGTGGGGCTCGCCGTCACGATGCCGACCGACGTGGCGACACCCTCGGGGTCGAGCTGGGCCCGGAGCACGGTGTTCTGTCGGATGAGGCGGCCCTTCTCGGCCGCCTTGCGGATCAGGACGTCGAGCTCCTCGATCCGCGCAGGCTTGGTCAGGTAGTCGTAGGCGCCGAGCTTCATCGCCTCGACGGCGTTGGCGACGTCCTGGAAGCCCGTCATGACGATGACCTGCGGCGCCTCGGACATCTCTCCGAGCGCACGCAGCACCTCGATCCCCTCCATCCGCGGCATCCGCATGTCCAGCAGCAGCACGTCGGGCATGTCCTCCCGCAGCCGCTCGAGGGCCGCCCTGCCGTCGGGCACGCCCGCGGCCTCGTGTCCCTTGCGCTCGAGCTCGCGCACGATCAGGTCGCGCAAGTTCTTCTCGTCGTCGGCTACCAGCACGCGAATGGGCGCGCTCACGACGCAGCCCCTGCGCCGATCAACGGCAGAATCACGCGAAAGGTCGCGCCCTGGCCGACGCGAGACTCCGACTCGATGCGCCCGCCGTGGTCGGCGACGATGCCCTGGGCGATCGCGAGCCCGAGCCCGGTCCCCTGCCCGGGCGGCTTCGTGGTGAAGAAGGGGTCGAACACGCGCGGCAGCGCGTCGGCGGAAATGCCCGGTCCCTGGTCGGCGAACACGATCTCGACGTCACCCGTGCCGCGCCGGCGCGTCGTCACCGTCAGCACGCCGCGCCCCTCCATGGCCTCGAGGGCATTGCCGGCGAGCCCGAGGAAGACCTGACGGAGCTGCCCCTCGTTGACGACCACCGCCGGCAGCGCCGGGTCGAGCTCTCGCCTAACCTCCGCCCCGACAAAGCGCGACTGGTGGCCGAGGAGCTCGAGGACCTTGTCCACGAGGACGTTGAGGTCGACCGCCTCGCGCCTCCCGCCCGGCTCGCGCACGAACTGGAGCAGGCTGCCCGTGATCTCCTTGCAGCGGAAGGCCTCCTCCTCGATGAGCAAGAGATAGGACGGGAAGTCCTTGAAACCGTCCTGCTCGGCGAGCCGTGGATCCCGTGCGCGCTCTTTCAGGGCCTCGGCGCAGCCCGCGATGGTCGCCAGCGGGTTGTTGAGCTCGTGGGCCACGCCGGCCGCGAGCCGCCCGGCGGTCGTCAGGCGCTCGGTCAGCAACATCTGCTGCTCGAGGCGCTTCTGGAGCGTCAGGTCCTCGACGAGCACGATCAGGCGCCCGGCGCCTCCGGCCGCCGCGGGCAGCGGCGCCGCCGTCAGCCTGAGCGTCCGGGGCTGCGCCCCGCCCGGCACCTCGCCCTCGAGGTGCCTGACCTCCCGGGCCGCCAGGGCGGCGCGGAGAAAGTCGCCGACGGTCGAGGCCTGAGCAGCCGGCACGAGGTCCACAAACGAGGAGCCCACGCCCGAGGGACCGGCGAAGGCGGCAGCGCCCTCCGGGTTGGCGCGCACGATCCTGAGCTCCGCATCGAGCACGTAGAGGCCGAGCGGAAGCGTCTCCAGCACCACTTCGACGAAGCGCTTCTGCTCGTCCAGCTCCCGGGTGCGGTTCGCGACCATCTCCTCGAGCTGCTCGGAATACGTGCGGACCGAGCTGAAGAGCCGCGCATGCTCGAGCGCCATGGCCGCCTGGTCCGCGAAGGCGGCCACGAGCGACTCTTCCTCCGGCGTGAAATGGTGCACGTCGGTGCGGAGCACGGTCAGCGCGCCGATCGCCTCGTTGCCCACCACCAGCGGAGCGGCCAGCATGGAGCGGAGCGGGCTCGCCTCCACCAGCTGCGGGTAGCGGACGCGCGGATCGTGCTGCAGATCGGCGCTCTGCTGCGGCCGGCGCTCCTTCACGGCCATGCCCGTGATGCCCTCGCCCACTCGGAGCCGGATCCGGCCCACGGTCTCGGGGTCGAGATCGAGGCTCGCCGCCGATGCGAGCTCGCCCGTGGCCGGGTCGAGCGTGAAGAGGCCGCAGGACTGGACGCCGAGCACCTCGCGCGCCTGCTGAAGGATGAGGCGGATGGTCTCGCCGACGTCCAGGCTCTGGTTGACGGCGTGCCCCGCTTCGAGGAGCGCCTGGCGCTCACGGCCGCGGCGCTGGCTCTCCTCGAAGAGGCGCGCGTTCTGGATGGCGATGCCCGCCTGGTCCGCGAAGCCCTCCAGGAGCGCCTGGTGCCTCCGGCGGAAGAAGCCGATGCCCGTCGAAAAGGCCGAGATGACGCCGATCAGCTCGCCGCCCACCCGCATCGGCACGGAGAGCATCGAGCGGATGCCTTCCTTCTCGTCGACGTCGCGCTGCGCCGAGCGCGGGTCGGTGCGGACGTCGTCCACGCGCAGCGCCGCTCCCGACATCGCGGCGCGCCCGATGATCCCCTCGCCCAGAGGCATGGAGAGCCGGCTCCACTCGGGCGTCCTGAAGCCGTGGGCGGCCACGTGCACCACGGCGGTGCGCTCCGCATTGAGGAGGCCGATGCCGCAGCCGGTGCTGCCGATGAGGTCCGCCACGGAGCGGCTGACGGTCTCGAGGAGCGCGCTCAAGTCGAGCCGCGAGGTGATGAGCTGGCTGGTCCGGTTGAGCGCGGCCAGCGCCTCGGCGCGCTCCGCCGTCTCCGCGTGCAGACGCGCGTACTCGACAGCGGAGGCCAGCGGCCGCGCTACCTCGCCCAGCGCCTCGAGGTCGGCGTCCGTGAAGGCGCGGGCCGCGCGGTGGCCGACGTTGAGCGTGCCGATGACCACGCCCTGGGAGACGAGCGGCGCCAGCATGGCCGAGCGGAGCCCGCGACGCGACAACAGCTCACGGCTGGCCGGCGGCACGGCTGGATCGTCGAGGTCGTCCACGCGGCGCGGCGCCCGCTGCTCGAGGACCCACTGGGCGAGCGTGCCCTCGAGCGGAATCCGCTCTGCCCTGGTCTCCGGAACCCCGGCAAGCGGGGACACGGTCACCAGCTGAAACTCTCCGCGCTCGGTGTCGATCAATGTGACCGAGAGCAGGTCGAAGCGGACCAGCCGGCCGAGCGCCCGCGCCACGGCTTCGTAGATCTGCTCGAGCGCGTGCGCGCCGGTGGTCAGCTGGGCCACCTCGTTGATCACGGTCAGTCTGAGCGTGCGCCAGTGCAGCCGCCAGACCTGCTCGAGCGCTACTCCGAACTCGAGCGGAAAAGAGGGCGGCAGCAGGCCGCCGCGAAACCGGCGCCCCAGGAGGAGGAGCGTGCCCAGGGGACGCGCCGGCGGGCCGAGCGGCGCCCGCAGCAGGAGCGGCCGGCCCGGCCCCTTCCACCCCGGCGGCTGCTCGCGCAGCGTTTCGACACGCATCCTCCGCGGCGGCGTGACGTCCAGCTCGCCGAGCCACGCCGCCAGCGCCGAGCCCGGCCGCGCGCCGGCGACGAGGTCTATCGCGGGGCCCTGGCCCCCGGAGAAGGTCAGGCGGCCGGCGGAGGCGCCGGTGAGCCTGACGAGGCGCTTGATCCCGCGGGCGACGCCGATCTCCGGCGAGGAGGCGCGGCCGAGAGTGGCCAGGAGATCGGGGAAGAGACGGCCGATCTTCATCGCGGCCCGATCCTACCCCATCGCGGGCCGGAGCACGCGCCCGGGAAGATTCCCGGTATGCTCGCCGCCTCGCACGACGGCGCGGCCGTTGACGATCACGTGCTCGATGCCGGCGGCGTAACGGTGCGGGTCCTCATACGTCGCGAGATCGGCGACGCGCCCTGGCGAGAAGGCGACGACGTCGGCCTTGGCGCAGGGCCGGATGACGCCGCGATCCTTCAAGCCGAGCCGCGCCGCAGGCATCCCCGTCATCTTGTGGATGGCGGCGGGCAGGGTCAGCACGCCCTCGTCGCGGGCGTAGCGGCCGAGCACGCGCGGAAACGTCCCGTAGCTGCGCGGATGGGGCTTGCCCTCGGAGAGCGGCCCAGTCGCCGCCAGCGACGAGCCGTCGGAGCCGATCATCACGTGGGGGTGGACGAGTGCCTTCCGGAGGTCCGCCTCGTCGAGCTGGAAGAGGATGACGTAGCCCTTCCCCTTCTCGGCCTCGATGATGTCGAAGGCGCACTCGACCGGGTCCTTGCCCCAGCGCCTGCCGATCTCGTCGAGACGCAGCCCCTGGACCTCGGGCTTCGACGGCGCATACGCGATCATGATGTCGCCCCAGCCGACGCCGCGCGCCAGGACCGCGCCGTGCGCCATCTCGTCGCGGATCCGCGCGCGCGCCGCCGGGTCGCGGAGACGGCCCAGCATCGCCCCGATACCGCCCTCGAGCGCCGAGTCCGGCAGGAGAGTCCGGATCGTCGTGCTCGAGGCCGTGTACGGGTAGACATCGGCCATAACGTCGAGCCCTCTCGCGCGCGCGGCGTCGATCAGGGCGAGGGCGTCCTTCACCCTGCCCCAGTGGGGCCGGCCCGCCGTCTTGATGTGGCTCACCTGCACCGGCAAGCCGCCCTCTTCACCGACGCGGATGGCCTCGGCGACCGAGTCGAGGAGCGTCGCGCCTTCGCCGCGGATGTGGCTCGCGTAGAAGCCCCCGCGCGCGGCGCCGCGCGCGATCTCGACGATCTCCGGCGTCTCCGAATAGGAGCCAGGAGCGTAGATCAGTCCCGTGGACAGGCCGCAGGCGCCCTCGGCCATGGCCGACTCCATGAGGCTCCGCATCCGGGCGAGCTCCTTCGCCGAGGGCGCTCGCCGGGCGAAGCCCATGACCGCGAGCCTCAGCGTGCCGTGGCCGATGAGCTGCGCCACGTTGAGGGCAAGCCCGTCGTCCTCGTAGCGGCGGAGGTAGTCCTTGACCGAGCGCCAGGAGAAGTCCATGCCGGGCCCAACGTAGAGCGCGAAACCCTGCATGTCCTCCCTGAACTCGTCGGACACGGGCGCGGGCGAGAAGCCGCAGTTGCCGACGACCTCCGTCGTCACGCCCTGGCGGATCTTGGACTCGGCGCGGCGGTTGGCGAAGAGTCGCCAATCCGAGTGGGAGTGCATGTCGATGAAGCCCGGCGCGACTATCAGCTCCGCCGCGTCCACGGTCTCTCCCGCGGGCTCGCGCGAGAGATCGCCGACCGCCGTGATGCTGTCTCCCGTGACACCGACATCGGCCCGCACCGCGGGCGCGCCCGTGCCGTCCAGCACCTGCCCGCCCGAGATCTTGAGGTCAAGCACGCGGGATCTCTTTGAAGCCGATGACCCGCTCGCACCAGACCGCCGCGGCCAGCAGCCGCGCCTCGCACCACGGCGCCCCGCTCAGTTGGACCGCGAACGGCAGCCCGTCGGGTGCGAGCCCGGTGGGCAGCGAGATCGACGGCATGCCGGCGAAGCTCCACGGCGCGCAGTAGTACGGATCGCCCGTGGACTCGAGCCCCTTCGGCGCCGGGCCGGCCGCCGTCGGCGAGACGAGCGCGTCGTAGCGCGCCGCGACCGCGCCCATGTCTTTGCTGAACGCGCGCCGGTGGGCCTGGGCGGCGATGTAGTCCACGGCGGCGATGCCGTGACCGGCCTTGACGGCCTCGCCGATGTGCTTCGGGTACTCGGCCGAATGCCGCACGTAGAGGTCGCGGTGGAAGGCGGCCGCCTCGGCGCGCGAGACGGTGTCTCCCGCCGCATGAAGACCCTCGAACGAAGCCGCGAGTGGAGCCTCCTCGACCTGCGCGCCCGCCGCGCGGAGCGTCTCGAGAATCGCCTCGATCTGCGCCGCGTTGGCGGGCTCGGCGCGCCCGATCAGCGGCCGCAGCACCCCGATCCGCGGAGCCGCCGGCGCCGCCAGCGCGGCGAGGTAATCCTCCACGGGCATCGCCGCCGAGAAAGGGTCCGCGGGATCGTGACCGGCCATGACCGTGAGCGCCAGCGCCGCGTCCTCGACGGAGCGGCAGAGCACGCCCACGTGGTCCAGGCTCCACGCCAGCGGCGTCACGCCGACCGCGCTGATGCGCCCGTGAGTCGGCTTGAAGCCGACCGCGCCGCAGTAGGCGGCCGGGCGCAGCACCGAGCCGACGGTCTGCGTGCCGAGCGCCAGCGGCACCATGCGCGAGCCGACCGCCGCGCCCGAGCCGCTCGACGAGCCGCCCGGCGTATGGCCGGGATTCCACGGGTTGCATGTCGCTGTCGGGTCGCGGAGCGCGAACGGCGTCGTCGTGACCTTGCCCAGGATGACGGCTCCCGCGGCCCGCAACCGCGCGACGGACACCGCGTCCACGGTCGGACGGCGGTGCCCCCAGGCCCCCACCCCGGACGTGGTCACGAGCCCGGCGGCGTCGTAGATGTCCTTGAGCGCGACGGGCACGCCGTGGAGCGGTCCCATGAATCGTCCCTCGCGCGCCTCGATGTCCCGCTGGACGGCGACGCGGGAGGCAGCATCGCGGTCGAGGTACACCCAGGCCTTGAGGACGGGCTCGACCGCGTCAATTCGCTTAAGACAGGAGGCCAATAAGTTGGAGGGCGACAGCGCGCCAGCACGGATGCGGCGGGCGGCCTCGGCTGCGGTGACGTCGTGGAGATCGGCCATCGGAGTCCCCCGGGAAGACTACTGGAGCGCGTCGAGCACTTCCGCGACAACCTCGAAGCGGCCGAACGAGGGCATGAGATACACGCCGGCATAGTGGCCGCGGATCTGCCGGACCAGCGCCTGGGCCGTCTCGATCCCCGCGCGCAGGCCGCGGTCACCCGCGTCCTTCATGCGCGTGCGCACGGCGTCGGGGACGGTGATGCCGGGCACCTCGTTGTGGAGGAACTCGGCGTGGCGGGACGAGTGCAGCGGCAGCACGCCGACGACGACCGGGATGGGTGAGCGGGTGCGCGCGAAGAAGCGCTCCAGCACCTCGAGGTCGTAGACCGGCTGGGTCTGGCACCAGCGCGCGCCCGCCTCCGCCTTGGCGAGGAGGCGCTCCATCTCGCGCCCGGGATCGGCCGCCGCGGGGTCGAGCGCCGCGCCCACGCAGAAGGCCGTCGGCTCGCCGACGGAGTTGCCGGTGGCGTCGCGCCCTTCGTTCATACCCTTCAAAATGCGGATGAGCCCGATGGCGTCCACGTCGAACACGGCGGTGGCATCGACGTAGTCGCCCGTGCGGGGCGGGTCGCCCGTCATCGCCAGGATGTTGCGGACCTCCAGCGCGTGGGCGCCGAGCACGTCGGCCTGGATACCCATGAGGTTCCGGTCGCGGCAGGTGAAGTGCATGTTGATGTCGAGCCCCGTCGCCTCGCGGACCAGGATGGCCGTGGGCAGCACCGACATGCGCACCCGTCCGAGCGAGCCGTCGTTGATGTCCACGATCTCGACGCCCCGCTCCTTGAGGAGCTTGGCGCCCTGGACGAGCTTCTCGATGTTGTGGCCGCGCGGCGGATCCAGCTCGACGGTGACCAGGAACTCGCGCGCCGCGAGCTTGCGCTGGAGCAAGGTCGGCGCCGCGGTTGTCGGCAGTGTCGGCGCCGGGCTCGCCTCGACGCGCGCGCGCCGAGGCTCGGCCGCCTTCCCGGCGCCGGAGCGCGGCACGTGACGGTCCACTACCTCGCGCATGGCGCGGATGTGGTCGGCCGTGGTGCCGCAGCAGCCGCCGACGAGGCGGGCGCCCGCCCCGATCATCCGCGCCGCGTACTCGGCCATGTATGCCGGCGACGAGATGTAGATCAGACGATCGCCCACGCGGCTCGGCAGACCGGCGTTCGGCTGGATGATCACCGGCAGGCCGGCGGCCTCGGGCAGCATCTGCTCCAGGACGTCGTAGAGCGTGCTCGAGCCGACGGAGCAGTTGGCGCCGAGCCCCTGGATGGGCAGCGCGCGGAGCGTCCTCGCCACCTCGACCGGCGTGTGGCCGAGAAAGGTCACGTGGTCCTGGGTGAAGGCGACCGAGGCGATGACCGGCAGATCGGTGACGGCGCGGATCGCCTCCACGGCCAGCCGCAGCTCGACGAGATCCGAGAAGGTCTCGACGACAAAGGCGTCCACCCCGCCTTCGAGCAGCCCCTCGGCCTGCTCGAGGAATGCCGCGCGCGCCTCCTCTTGCGTGACCGACCCGAGCGGGGCCAGGTACTTGCCGAGCGGGCCCATCGAACCCAGCACGAAGACGTCTCGCCCCATGGTCTCGCGCACGTCGCGCGCCAACTTGGCGCCGCGGAGGTTGACCTCGCGCACCGCCGCCGACAGGCCGTGTACCCCGAGCTTGAAGCGGTTGGCGCCGAACGTGTTCGTCTCGATCCAGTCGGAGCCGGCCTGGATGTACTCGGCGTGGATGCCCTGGACGATCTTGGGCTCGTTGACGTTGAGCACGTCGAAGCACGCGTCGAGCGGCACGCCGCGGGCGTAGAGCATCGTGCCCATGGCGCCGTCGCCCAGGAGCGGCCGCTCGCTGAGGCGCTCGAGGAAGGGCGCGGGCATCAGACCGCCTGCCTCTGACGCTCCGCCAGCGCCGCGGCCACTCGCGCCGCGACCTGGCCGGGGTTGAGCTCCGTCGTGTCCACCGCGAGGTCCGCCTTGGCATAGAAGGGCTTGCGCGCCGCGTAGAGGGCCTCGGCCTGTTCGCGCGTCTTGCCGCTGAGCATCGGGCGGTCGCCGCCACGCAGGGCGCGCTCGTACAGCGCCCCGAAGTCGCCCGAGAGCCACACCACGGTGCCGATGGCGCGAAGCGCTTCGGCGCGACCGGCTCCGCACGGCAGCCCGCCGCCCGTGGCGATGACGTCGCCCCGCTTGAGAGCGAGCAGTCGAACCGCCTCGTCCTCGAGCGCGCGGAAGCGCGCCTCTCCCTTCTCGGCGAAGATCTCCGGGATGGGCCGGCCCTCCGTGGCGGTAATCATCTCGTCCGTCTCGACGAAGCAGCGCCCGAGCCGCGCGGCCAGGATGCGTCCGACCGACGACTTGCCCGCCCCCATGAAGCCCACGAGGATCACGTTGTCCACCATCTCACCGGCCATCGTATCACCAGGACACGGCGGAACCCTACCGGCGCACCGTGGCGGCGGCGGGGGCGCGGCGATAGGCGCAGTCGGGCATCCAGCAGCGGCGGCACTGGGTGAAGTAGTGGTCCACCCGCGCCTCGGGGCCGACGCCGACCAGGAAGGAGATGCTCTTGCCAGGGCTCATCACGCAGGAGTCATTGAGCGTCACGCCGATGGGCCCGCCGTGGCAGATGCGGAAGAGGGCCGCCTGTTCGGCCGTATCCCACCCGGCATAGCCCGGGCTGACCCGGTTCGTCACCTTGAGCCCGGCGGGAATCGCCGCCTGGCACAGGAGATCGTTGGCGTACTCGGCGAGACTCTCGACCGCCGCCGAGCCGACGCTGTCGAGCATGCCCGCCAGCGGCAGCTCACGTCGATCCCACAGATCGCGCACTCGCGCCTCGATTGCAGACCCCACGGTGCAGACGCCCGCGCCGATCGCCTCGAGCGAGCCCCAGAGCCTGCCGATCTCGGGGATATGGAGCCGCTGGCCGGCGGTTTCTATGACATCCGGTCCCTGCCCCGTCACGCGGCTGCCGCGGTAGACGACGCGGGGCTCGATCAGTGATTCGCCGAGCGCGAGCGCCTCGTCGAAGAGCGAGAGCACGGCGGCATCCGGGATATCGACGCCTTTCTTGTAGCCCTGGAAGCGCAAGACCTCGTCGCGGTCCACGCGCAGCGGGACATCCTGGAAGACGGCGGGGAAGGGCGAGCGGACGTCGAGCGCCGCGCTCACTTGCTGCGGCGGGAGCGCGCGACCTCGGCGATGAGGCGGATGTGGGCCGGATCCGAGCCGCAGCAGGCGCCGACGATGTTGCAGCCGGCGTCCAGCAGCGCCGGGTAGTCCTTGGCCATGGCCTCGGGCCCGAGCTCGTAGGTCGTGGTGTCGCCCTTGGTGATGGGCAGCCCCGCGTTGGGATACGCGATGAGCGGAGCGTCGGTCACCGCCCGCATCTCGCGGATGATGACGATCGCCCGGTCGGGGCCGCGGCCGCAGTTCATGCCGACGATGTCGGCGCCCGCGCCCAGCAGGCTCTTCGCCACGTCGGCCGGGCTCTCGCCCCACATGGTCCGGTCCCGATCGTGCATTTCCTCGTACTGGAAGAACATGGTCGCCATCACCGGCAGGTCGGCGACCGCCTTGCACGCCTTGATCGCGGCGGTGGCCTCCTGGGGGAACATCATGGTCTCGACGGCGAAGATGTCCACCCCGCCCTCGGCCAGCGCGAGGGCCTGCTCTTTAAAGGTGGCGACGTACTCCTCGTCGCTGGTGTCACCGAGGGGCTCGTACTCGACCGGCAGCCGGCTCGTCGGGCCGATCGAGCCCGCGACGTAGCCGCCGGGCGGGCAGACCGAGCGCGCCAGCCGCGCGCCTTTGTCGTTCAGCTCCCTCGTCCGGTCGCCGATCTGGTACTCGTTGAGCTTGAGCCGGGTGCCGCCAAAGGTGTTGGTCTCGACGAAGTCCGAGCCCGCGTCGAAGTAGCCCTTGTGGATGCCGCGGACGACCTCCGGGTGCGTGTCGTTCCAGAGCTCGGGGCAGGCGCCGTTGAGGAGCCCCGCCGCGAAGAGCGCCGTGCCGTAGCCGCCGTCGAAGACCAGGCGCTCTCCCGCCTTCGCGCGCTCGACGATCTCCCAGCCGCGCGGGCGCGCCATCAGGTCGCCACCGCCACGCCGAGGAGCTCCTTGGCGCGCACCACCGCAATGGTCGAGTCCCGCGCGTAGCCGTCGGCGCCGATCTCGTCGGCATAGGCCTGGCTTACGGGGGCGCCGCCGATCATCACCTTGACGCGGCCGCGGACGCCCGCCTTCTCCAGCGCGTCGATCGTGCGCTTCATGGCGGGCATGGTCGTGGTCATGAGCGCCGAGATGCCCACGATCTGCGCGCCGTGCTCCTCGACCGCCGCGACGAACTTCTCAGGCGAGACGTCGCGGCCGAGGTTGTGCACCTTGAAGCCCGCGCCCTCGAGCATCATGGCGACGAGGTTCTTGCCGATGTCGTGGAGGTCGCCCTGCGCCGTGCCGATGACGACCACGCCGAGCGACTGCTCGGCGCCGCCCGCCTTGGTGATGAGGGGCTTGAGGAGGTCGAGCCCGGCGTACATGGCGCGCGCCGAGAGCAGCACCTGGGGCACGTAGTACTCGTTGCGCCTGAACTTCTCGCCCACGACGTCCATGCCCGGGATCAGACCGCGAAAGATCAGCTCCTTGGGATCCATCTCGAGGGCGAGACCTTCCTGCGTCTTCCGGGCGACGGTGTCCTTGTCGCCCAGGATCACCGCCCTCGACATGATGGGGTAGTCGAAGTCGTCGTTCATGCCTCGTTCTGGCTTCCTTCTGGGACGTGACCGCGGGCGGACGTGACCGCGGGATACCCCGCCTTGACCCACTCGCGCATGCCGCCGGCTACATTGTACCAGTCGGACATTCCAGCCCGCTGGAGCGCGCTGATCACCGAGCTCGAGCGGAGGCCTCCTGCGCAGAGCACCGCCTTGGGGCGGTCGGCGGGAAGCTCACCCATGCGCTCGACGGCCTGGCCCATGGGCACGTTGACCGCTCCCGCGATGTGGCCCTCGTCCCACTCGAAGGGCTCACGCACGTCCACCACCACGAGCTCGGGCCGCTCTTCGCGCATGGTCGCCAGATCGTGCACGGTGATCTGCGGCACCCGTCCTTCCGGCAGCCCCTCGCTCTTCCAGTCCGTCATCCCGCGCTGGAGATACCCGGCGATGTCGTCCATGCCGGCGCGCCCCAGCCCCTGCACCGCGCGGGTGAGATCCGAGGGCCCCGTCGCCAGGAGCACGAAACGGCTGTCGGGCGGCGTCATCATCGCCACGCGGGCCGCGAAGGGGTTGCTCTCGATCCACACGTTGACGGCGCCGGGGATGTGCCCCTCGCCGTACTCCGCGGGGCTGCGCACGTCGAGCACGACCGCGCCCTTGGCCATGGCCTCGCGCGCCTGGGCGACCGACAGCGGCTCGGGATCACCCGACGATGGCAGCGCCTGCGAGCGGTTCTTGGCGATGATGCGGTCGAAGCCGGGCGGCTTGGGCGGCAGCCCGGTCATGAGCGCGCTCACGAAGGCGTCGGCCGTGTGGGCCTGGAGCGCCGGGTTGAATCGCCGCTCGAAGCCGATGGTGGAGCCGGGCTTGGAGGACATGGCGCGGCCACATGAAGATCCGGCGCCGTGGGCCGGGTAGACCTCGACGCTGTCGGGCAGCGTCAGCACGCGGGTCGTGAGGCTCTCGTAGAGGTTGGCGGCCGCGCGCTCGCCCCCGAAGTCGGGCCGTCCCACGTCGCCCACGAAGAGCGTGTCGCCCGTCAGGACGAACCACGGCTCCTCACCGCGCGAGAGATCGGTCACGAGGAGGCAGATGCTGTCGGGCGTGTGGCCCGGCGTGTGGATGACCTGGATGCGCACCGTGCCGATCCTGATCTCGTCCCCGTGGGCGATCGGCGCATGAGAAAAAGCCGCCTCTGCTGCTGGATGGATGTGGATGCGCGCGCCGGTCTTGGCCGCCAGGGCCTGGTTGCCCGAGAGGTGGTCGGCGTGGATGTGGGTGTCGACGATGCGGGTGAGGCTGAGATCCTTGCGTCGCGCCCAGGCAAGGTAGTCGTCCACGCGGTCCCGCCCGGGGTCCACGACGAGGGCCTCCCCCGCCTGGCCGCACCCGATCAGGTAGGCGATGCAGCCAGCGTCCTCGTTGACGATCTGCTGGAAGATCATCACCCGCATCTTCCCACACTGGCTCCGTGCTTCGCAAGGCCGCCCAAGATAAGGGCTCGAGCCCCGCCGATCTCACGCTGCTTGACCGCCCCTTCGCTGGTAGACTAAAATCGCGAAGTTTAAACTGACCCGATCGGAGGCCCCCAGGGGTCGCATGAAGATCAAGGTCCTCGGCTCGTACGGGAGCGAGGGGCAGGGACAGCGGCCAACGGCCCTCCTCGTGGACGATCGGGTCCTGGTGGATGCAGGCACGGTCGGCGGAGCCCTCTCCGCCGCCGAGCAGGTCACGGTCGAGTACGCCTTGATCAGCCACGCCCATTTCGACCACATCGCCGGGCTGTGCTTCCTCACCGACACGCTGGCCATGCTCGCCCCGGAGCGACAGGTGACGGCCTGCGGCCTTGGACCTGTGCTCGACAGCCTCCGCACCCACGTCTTCAACGACATCGTCTGGCCCAACTTCGCCAATATCCCGAACCCGAAGAACCCGGTGCTGGCCTTCCGTTCGTTGGCCGAGGAGGGCGAGGCGCGAGTGGGTGAGCTGTGGGTGACGCCGATCGAGGTCGAGCACACCATCCCGACCTCGGGCTTCATCGTCCACGACGGCGAGACGGGCTTCGTCTTCAGCGGCGACACGGGGCCGACACGGAAGATCTGGAAGGCGGCGCGGGAGATGCGCGGGCTCAAGGCGGTCATCGTCGAGACGTCATTTCCGAACCGCATGGACGGCCTGGCGAAGGCCTCTGGGCACCTGACGCCGGAGATGCTCAAGCGCGAGCTCGACAAGGCGCCGCCCGACGTGCCGGTATGGATCTACCACGTCAAGCCGCAGCTGTACCAGGAGACCGCTGAAGAGCTCGCCAAGATCGACTCCACCCGCATCCACATCCTCGAGCAGGGCAAGACCTACACGCTGTAGTCCTTACTGTTCCGCCGCAGTCGTCGCGATATTCCGCTGGGCCTGGATTCCGACCTCGAGCGCACTCCCATGTCAGGGGCCGGGAGCCGGGGGTGCCATCGGGAGCGAATCCGACGAGCCGTAGCGCGCCCCGAAGCGCAGGGCGCCTCCGCCGCGCGAGCCGTCCCCGCGAAGCGGGGCGGCGAGCGCACCCCCGTCTCGGGGGATGGGGGGCAGGCGGAGGCGCCCGAGCGAGGAGGCGCGTCTAGGCGAGGAGGTTGAGCGGACGAGGGCACCCCCGGCTCCCGGCCCCGGCCCAGCGGAAAGAGTTCTACCGAGACGCCGGAGCGAACAAAAACTCGGTCAGGTAGGCGTTGACGGCGGCCGCGTGCTCGATCTGGGGAAAGTGGCCGCAGCGGTCGAGCCAGCGCGGCTGCGCGACGCCGAGGCCGTCGGCGACCTGCCGCGCGTGGGCCAGCGGGACGACCCGGTCCTCCCGCCCGTGGACCACCAGCACGCCCCGGCCCAGGCGCGAGAGAGCGGCGCGGTACGCGTCCGCGTCCACCGTGAAGTCGCCCTTTGCCGAGCGCAGGAGCGAAAGATAGGCCGCGCGGCCGGCGCGGGACGCGCGCGCCGCGTACTCGTGCTCGACGAAGAAGCGGATCTCCTCGGCGTCGGGGTGGGCGAAGCAGCGCTCGAGTCCGGTCGCGCAGATGCCGGGAGTGATCAGGCTCGAGAGCATCTCGCCCAGTCCCGGCAGCGACAGCGTCCGGTAGATCCACGACGGGCGCAGGTGGAAGCCCGGCACGGCGGCCCCCAGGAAGGCGAGCCGCTCCACGCGCCCAGGGTGCTCGATGGCGAAGCGGGCGGCGACTGCGCCTCCGAGCGAATGGCCGACCAGTCTCACCGTGTCGACGCCGAGCCCGCGGAGGAGCCCGTGGAGCGCCTGGGCCAGGAAGTCCAGCGTGTACGCGCGCCGCGGCTTGCCCGAGCGGCCGAACCCCGGCAGGTCGAGCGCGATCACCCGTCCGTGGCGCGCCAGCTCTGGGATGTTGTGGCGCCACGACTCCGCGAACCCGCCGAGACCGTGGACAAGCACGGTGGCCGGCCCCCGCCCCTCTTCGAGATAGTGGAGCAGGAGCCCGTCGAGGTCGCCGCCTCTGAGCCGGATCTCGGACATGTCAGGAATCGAGCAGGCGCGTCAGCGACTCTCGGAGCGGGAAGAGGCTGAAGATGCCGCCGGTGTGGATGAAGCAGACGCGCTGGCCGAGCGCCTTGGGGTCGCGCTGGAGCGTGTCGAGGAGGCCGCCGAAGGCCTTGGCGGTATAGACGGGATCGAGGATGATCCCTTCCTCGCGCGCCAGGCTGATCAAGAGTGAGAGCTCGGCGTCGTCGACCCCCGCCCGTCCCGCGCCCTGATAGCCGTCGAGGAGGTGGATCGTCTTGGGCACGTCGATGGCGAAGCCGAAGCGGCCGACGGCCTTACCGATGGTGTCGGCGACGTAGCTGCGAACGTGGTCCGCCGAAAACGCGATCGGCACGCCGACGATCTCGGACGGCAGCCCCGCCAGCTGCTTGCCCATGAGGAGCCCCGCCTGGCTGCCGCCGCTGAACGCCGTGACCGCGATCGTGTCGAATCGCGGGGCGCCGTGGCTGATCTGCTCGGCCAGCTCGACGGCGCACTCGAGATAGCCCAGCGCGCCGATCTCGTTGGAGCCGCTCTCGGGGATGATGTACGGCTTGCCGCCGCGGCGGCGGACGTCCTCGGCGATAGCCTCGAGGGCGACGGGATAGCGCTTGAACTCCTCGTCGGTGAGATAGCGGACCTCGGCGCCGAGCACCCTGTTCAGGAGGAGGTTGCCGTCGTAGGCGGCGGGACGCTCTCCCTTCACCGCGACGACGGCCCGCAGCCCGAGCCGCGCGGCCACGGCCGAGACCGCGCGGCAGCAGTTGGACTGGAGCGTGCCGACGGTGATAAGGGTGTCGGCGCCCTGCGCCAAGGCGTCGCCGACCAGGAACTCGAGCTTGCGGATCTTGTTGCCGGACTCCAGCAGGCCCGTCAGATCGTCGCGCTTCATGTACAGCTCGACGCCCAGACGGCGCGACAGGCGTTCGAGCTTCATGATGGGCGTGGGCGCCAGGGCAAGCTCGATGCGCGCCGGGGGTTTCATACGCTCATCGTATCATCGCCCAGCCCTCGCCTCGTCATGCTCCTCGCCTGCGGAATCTTCTCAGCTCTCGGCTCGCGACGTACCGCCCCTCGCCTCGAACGGCGGGCCATGCCTCAGCTCGAACTACTTCTCACCCATGCTGCTTCTTCAAATCGGCGGCGATGGGGGCGAAGTCGTAAGACGGAAAAACCTGGTAGCGGAATGCGCCCCAGGCCTTCTGCTCCATGTACCGGTTGACGCTTCGGGCTTTGTCGGCCTCGACCTTGAGGTTGATCACGAAGCCGAAAGACATCGCCACGACCCAGGACACGAGTTCCGAGCCCTCCGGAGGGAAGTCGCGGTAGAAGCCCGTCTTCTTCAGGTGCGCCATGATCTCGTCGAGGGTCTTGGACTGGTCGTGGTGGAGCAGCACTGTCAGCATCACGTGGCCGGAATCGGGCATGCCATCCTCCTGGAGCGAGGTTAGGGAGCGGGAGCGCATCCGCAACGTAACATATAATGCGTCGGTGACCCGCCCGCCGGAGAGCCTGGCGAATCCGCGTCTTTGGCTCGCCTTCACCACCATGCTCCTGGTTTCGGGCTTTCCCAACGTCTTCGTCCTGTTCCTGCCGGCGCTCCTGGCCGAGTTCCACGCCTCCCGCGCGACAACAGCCCTGCCGATGTCCTTCATGTGGCTCGGAGGCGCGGCGCTGGGCCCTGTGGCGGGTTGGCTCGTGGCGCGGCGCAATCCCCGCTTGGTGATCATCGTCGGCCTCCTCGCCGCGGCGGCCGGGTTGGGCGCCGGCATCGCGGCCCCGACCTTGCCTATCCTCGTGGCGTCGGTCGGCATAGCGGGCGGCGTGGGCCTCGGCCTCACGAGCCTCTCAGCCCAGGCCACCCTGCTGGCCGACACGTACAGCCGCCGTCGCGGCGTGGCGATGGGCATAGCGTTCTCGGGCTCGATGGCGGCCTATGTCGTGGGCCCGCTCACCCAGCGCGTCATCGCTGCCTTCGGCTGGCGGGCCGCTTTCGCCTGCTACGCGGCCGCGGTCCTGGCGCTGGTCCCCGTGGCGTGGCGCGTCCTGCCGACGCGGCTGGGCGGGGTCGCCAGGGCTTCGGAACCCTCGCGCGCCTTTTCCCCCCTGAGCCGCCCGTCGGCCGGATCGTACTCTCCGTGCCCTTCTGGAGCCTTCTCGTGGTCTTCACCGTGCCGCCGCTCTTCGGCTATCTCGCCACGACCCAGCACGCCCTCTACTTCCCGGCGCGCGGCATCTCGCCGGAGGAGGCCTCGGTGATGCTCGGAATCGGCGGAGTGCTGGCGGCAAGCGGACGCGTGCTTGCGGGCATCCTGGCGGACCGCTTCGGGGCGCCCGTGGCCGGGCTCGTCTCATTCAGCGTGTCGGTGACCGGCGTGCTCTGCCTGCTCGCGATGGAGACGTGGCCGGCCCGCCTCTTCGCCTACGGCTACGTGCTGTTCCTCTTCATGCCGCTCGGCTCCCGGGCGACCATCGTCTCGGTCCTCCTGAGTCGCATCGCCGGACCGCGGAACTACGGGCCGGTCTTCGGCTTAATCGGCATCGGCAACAGCCTGGGAGCGGCGGCGGGACCGTGGCTCTCGGGCGCGATCTTCGACCGCACCCACTCGTACCTGACGCTCTACCTCACCACGCTCGGCTTCGCCGCGGCCGGGCTCTGCGCGCTTGCGGTCTTCCTGCTGACATCGCGCCAGCGCGGCTGAAGCGCGGCGACGCTCAGCCGACTTTCTTCGCGACGGCGGCGTACCCGTCCAGGAGCGGCAGCACCGTGTCCGCGGTCGCCGATGGGACGAAGAAGACCACGCGCGCCACGCCCGCGTCGCGCAGGCCGGCCAGCTTGTCCGCGTCCGGCGGGACGCCGAAGATGGACACGGTCACGGCCGCCGGGTCGCGCCCGGCCTTCTCGGCCCGGGCGCGGAAGTCCGCCATGGACTCGGCGATCGGCTCGCTGTAAGCCCGGCCGCCGATGGGCATCCAGTGGCCGTCGAAGTCCGCGGCGCGCTGTCGCGCGTGCGGGCCGGCGCCACCCATGAGGATGGGCGGGTACGGCTTCTGGACGGGCTTGGGGTAGGACCACAGCTTGTCGAAGTTGACGTACTTGCCGTGGAACTCGACTTCATCCTGGGTCCAGATCGCCTTCATGGCCGCGATCCGCTCGCGCAGGATCTTCCAGCGCTCGGCAAACGGGGTGCCGTGGTGCTCCATCTCCTCCGCGTTCCAGCCTCCGCCGATCCCGAAGAGCACGCGGCCGCGCGAGATGTGGTCGAGGCTCGCCACTTCCTTGGCGAGCGTGATGGGATCGCGCTCGATGACGAGGCAGATACCGGTGCCGAGCATGAGGGTCTTGGTCACCGCGGCGGCGGCGCCGAGGGCCACGAAGGGATCGAGCGTGTGCCAGTACTCGCGCGGCAGGTCGGCGCCGGCGGGCCACGGGCTTTTGCGGCTCGCCGGGATGTGGGTGTGCTCGGGCAGCCACAGCGACTCGAAGCCGCGCGCCTCGAGCTCGCGCGCGAGCGCATCGGCCTGGATAGCATAGTCCGTCGGAAACATCGCGATGCCGTACTTCATCGGCTTATCCTCCGAGATCGAGGGGGGTGTAGTACGGGCGGCCGGCGAGGGCTGCGACCTCTTTCTGGAAATTCGTGCCGTAGAATTTCTCGGCGTCGGTCAGCGCCCAGGCCTGGCGCTTGAAGCACCACGACTCCGGCTGGAGCGCCTGCGCGCGCTTGAACAGAGGCACGGCCGCCTCGGGGTGGCCGGTCTCGTGGAGGTGCTCGGCGAGGCGGAAGGTGGCGGCAGCCAGCGCGTGCTCGGCGGTCGGCACCGACAGGCGTCGGCGCCGCTCCTTCGCGGCGGGCACGTACGGGCTCTGCGGGCCCCGCAGAGCCCAATCGCGCACGGCCTCCAGGTACCGCGTCATGTCGAACTTCGTGTACTCGATCCAGCGGTTGTCGGCGAAGGCCGTCTCATTGGGGCGGACGATGCGCCCCTCCTCGTCGATCCAGACGGCCGTCGGTACGTTGACCATGTTGTAGGCCCGCGCGACTTCATAGTGGGCGTCGATCAGCGACGGATGAGTGGGGTTGGCGGCGAGGATGAACTCCCCGGCCGCGGCGGCGCCCGCGCTGTCCAGCGCCACCGTGATGACGGTCAAGCCCTTGGGCTCGAGTAGGGCGTGCAGCGCCTGCCACCCGGGCAGGTCGAAGCGGCACCCTCACCACGAAGCCCAGGCAAGCAGGAAGACCTTGCGGCCACGGAAAGACGAGAGCGCGTGCATCCGCCCGTCGAGGTCGGGAAGCGTGAAGTCGGGCGCGTCGAGAGCCAGCAGCCGGTCCGCCACGTCCTCGGCCGCTAGGCCGATGGACCAGGCGGCGTGCTCGGGGCTCGCGGCCACGGGCTGGCCCATGTGGCGCGAGAGCCCGCTTACGTCCACGCGGACATCCGCGCCCCGGCCGCGCATCCACGACGCTCCCGGCGGCACCGGAACACAGAGCGGACCGCGGCAGAGCCCCTCCGGCTTCAATTCCCAGCCCCCGGCCTTGGCGAGCTCGGCGGGCGCCAGCCACAACGCTTCCGCGTCGGCCTCGCCCGTGACGGCGACTTTGCCTGCTGGGAAGAGGATCGTGGCGGTCGCCGCGGCCATGGACGCTAGCGCGGCTTCTGCCGGGAGAGGTACGCCGCGAGCGCCTCGGCCTCGCGCTGCTGAAAGGCCACCGCCACGCGGAGCTGCTCGAGATACTGCTGGAGCGTCCTGCCGCCGAGATCGATCTTGTTGTCGGCGAAGAACGCGCGCACGTCCTGCTCCCACTCGGGGCTCACGAGCGCGGGCACGCCCTCGTACATGCGGCGGTACGCGCTCTCCGGATACTGCCGCGCCATGACCTCCCAGTGTCCCTTGACGAAGTCCCACGCCAGCCCGCGCGCGTACACGCTCGTCAGCAGGGTCCGGATCAGGAAAGGCGCGTCCTGGCTCCGCACCTCGCCGTTCACGGTCATCTCGAGCGTCTGCCGCAAGAGATCCGGCTGGCGGAAGCCGGCCAGCGCGTAGAGGTACCGCTGCTCTTCCTGCGGCGTGCGGGCACGCTTGAAGCGGTCGCGGAACTCCGCATACTCGCCCTCCCCGCCCGATGCGGCCAGGATGGCGATGACGGCAGGCAGCACGTTGGCGTCCACGGATCCTTCGTCCTCGCGGTAGCGGGCGTAGGCGACGCGCGCGCGCGCCTGCACCGCCGGGTCGTTCCCGAGCGTGCCGAGCGCGCGCAGGAGATCCCCGCGCAGCTGCCTGTCCAGCTCGGTCTCCTCCTCCTGCGGCTCCCAGCCGATGAGAGCCGCGGCCTCCGCCACGCGATGCCGCACGAGCGCCTCGAGCGCTCTGCGCTGGTCGTCAGCGATCACGCGGTTGACGTAGGCGAGCGAGGAGGTCAGCGCGGTCCAGACGTTGCGGTCGGTTTCGGCGGTGAAGCGGGCCGTCAGGTCGAAAAAATCCGCGGAGGGCATGAGCCCGGCCTGGACCAGCGCGAAGCTGTCGCTCAGAAGGTTGAAGCGCTCGATCGGCGCGATCTTGGCGACGGCGCCGGCAAGCTTCTTGAGGAGCGCGGGAGCGTACCGCACGCGGTAGAAGCCGGTGCCGCCGGAGTTGCCCACGACCCAGTCCGCCTTGGCCGGCAGCGCGACGGCCGCCGCGTCGCCGTCGAGCAGCAGCCGCCGCTCAACGTAGCCGTGCTTGACGGAGGCGCGCAGCACGACCGGGATGCGCCAGCGCTGCCCGCCGTCGGCCTCACCGCCCAGGTAGCTGAAGCGGCGCTGCGAGACCTTGAACCCCGTGCCGTCGGGCTCGACGGTGATGAGCGGATAGCCCGGCTTGAAGATCCAGCCGTCCATGACCGCGGGTATGGGCTGGCGGGCCGCGTCCCCGAGCGCCTTCCAGAGATCGGTGGTCTCGGCGTTCGCGTACCGGTGCCGCTCGAGGTAGAGGCGGACACCATCGCGGAAGACGTCGGCGCCCAGGTGCTGTTCGAGCATCCGCAGCACGGACGCGCCCTTCTCGTACGTGAGGAGGTCGAACATGGCGACGCAGTCGTGCGGGTTGCGCACCTCGAACTCGATGGGCCGCGTCGCCTCGAGACCGTCCACGCCCATGGCCGCGGCGCGCGAGACGCCGAAGGTGACCCAGCGCTTCCACTCGGGCTTCCAGGCGTCCACCGCCACCAGCTCCATGAAGGTGGCGAAGGCCTCGTTGAGCCAGATGCCGTTCCACCACGTCATGGTCACCAGGTCGCCGAACCACATGTGGGCGACCTCGTGCGCGACCACGTCCGCGATGCGCTCGAGCTCGGAGTGCGAGGCCGCCGCCTCGTCCACGAGCAGCGCGTTCTCGCGAAAAGTGATGGCGCCCAGGTTCTCCATGGCGCCGGCGGCGAAGTCCGGGATGGCGAGGAGATCGACCTTGTCGCCCGGGTACGGCAGCCCGTAATAGCGCTCGAAGAAGTCGAGCGAGAAGGCGCCGATCTCGAGCGCGAAGCGCGCGAGGTGCTTCTTGCCCGGCACGCACCAGACCCGGAGCGGCGTCTGCCCGACCATGACCGTCTCCGTCGCCTCCAGCTCGCCGACCACGAAGGCCACGAGATAGGTGGACATTCTGATGCTGTCGGCGAACGCGACACGCTTGCGCCCGTCGCCGAGCGGCTCTTCCCTGACCACCGCGGTGTTCGAGACCGCGGCCAGGTTCCCGGCCACCACCAGCGTGACGCCGAAGACCGCCTTGAACGCGGGCTCGTCCCAGCACGGGAAGCCCCGTCTCGCGTCGGTGGCTTCGAACTGCGTGGCGGCGAGGGTGTGCGGCTGGCCCGCGGCGTCCTTGTACGTGCTCCGGTAGAAGCCGTGGAGCCGATCGTTCAACGTTCCAGTGAACCGGAGGGTCAGCCGCCACTCCCCCGGCGCGATCGCCGCGGGGAAGACGAGCCGGGCGCGCTCGGCCGCCTCGTCCAGGGTGATGGAGCCGTGGATGGGCACGCCGCCCTCCCGGGCGACCGACGCGCTCTGGATCAGGAGCTCGGCCGCGTTGAGCGTGATCTCGGTGAGCGTCGTCTCGACGTCCACCGTGATGACGGCCTCGCCCAAGAAGGTGGCGGCCGCCAGGTCGGGCTCGAGCCTGAGATCGTAGCGCTTGGGCACCACGGTCGTGGGCAGGCGGTAGTCCATGCCCGCAGATATTACCACCGTCGCGGCGCGGTGACACTTGACATCCCTTCGCCCCCGGCGCGACACTCACCGGGTCCAATCACGGGGAGACCACATGGAGAATCTCAAGGGCAAGGTCGCCGTCGTCACCGGCGGAGCCAGCGGCATCGGCCGCGCGCTCTGCCTCGCATTCGCGGGCGAGGGCGCCAACGTCGTCGTGGCGGATCTGGACGAGACCGGCATGGCCGAGACCGCCGCGGGCGTCCTGAAGGCGGGTGCCAAGGCGGTCACCGTCAAGACGGACGTGACCAGGCTCGCCTCCGTCCAGGCGCTCGCCGAGCGGGCATGGAAGGAGCTCGGCGGGGCCCACGTCCTCTGCAACAACGCCGGCGTCGCGGTCCACGGCTCGCTCGAGTCCGCGACTCACCATGACTGGGAGTGGGTGCTTGGCGTCAACCTCTGGGGCGTCATCCACGGCGTCGAAGCTTTCGTGCCGCGCATGATCGCCCAGAAGCAACCCGGCCACATCGTCAACACGGCCTCCATGGCGGGGCTGATCGCCTCGCAGGGCCTCGGCGTCTACAACACGAGCAAGTACGCCGTCGTCGGTCTCAGCGAGACGCTCCAGAAGGACCTGCGCCAGTACAACATCGGCGTCTCCGTGCTCTGCCCGATGGGCGTGACCACCAACATCCGGACCAGCGAGCGCAGCCGGCCATCCGATCTCAAGAATCCGGGCGGCCCGCCGAAGACCGACGGGATCGAGCTGATCGGCCGCTATCTCACGCCGGAGCACGTCGCGGGGCGCGTGCTCCGCGCCGTCAAGGCCAACCGGCTCTACGTCATCACCCACGAAGAGGCCCGCGAGCCCCTGCGCCGACGCTTCGACCGCATGGACAAGGCCTTCGAGGAGTCCGCATGAACTTCAAGGTTATCGAGGGCTGGGGCAAGCTGCCCGACGGCTGGCACTACGTCGAGGTGGCGGGGGTCGCCGTGGATGCCAAGGACAACGTCTTCTGCTTCACGCGGGGTGAGCACCCCGTCATCGTCTTCGACCGCGACGGCAAGTTCCTCCGCTCGTGGGGCGAGGGCCTAGTGCGCCGGGCGCACGGCATCACGATCGACGCCGACGGCATGGTGTGGCTGACCGACGATCTCCACCATACGGTCCGAAAGTTCACGCCCGACGGCAAGTGCCTGCTCGTCATCGGCAACCCCGACACGCCGTCCACGCTCCAGGGCGGCAAGCCCTTCAACCGCCCGACGCACGTCGCCATCTGCCCGAAGAGCGGCTACCTCTTCATCTCCGACGGCTACGGCAACTCGCGCGTGCACAAGTACTCGCCCGACGGCAAGCACGTCATGTCCTGGGGCGAGCCGGGCACCGACCCGGGCCACTTCAACCTGCCGCACAACCTCGTCACGGACCGCAACGGCCTCGTCTATGTCGCCGACCGCGAGAACCACCGCGTCCAGATCTTCGACGGCAAGGGCACGTACCAGGGCCAGTGGAACAACCTCCACCGCCCGTGCGGGCTCTTCGTGGACCGCACCCAGAACGGCGGGACCTTCTACGTCGGCGAGCTGGGGCACGCCCTGCCGGTCAACGCGTCGGTGGCCAATCTCGGGCCGCGCGTGACGGTGCTGGACGCCAAGGGGCAGAAGATCGCGCGCTTCGGCGGGCAGTTCGCCGGCGAGAAGCCGGGCGAGTTCATCGCCCCGCACAGCGTCGTCACCGACTCGCGCGGCGACGTCTACGTCTCGGAGGTCTCCTGGACCAACACGGGCCAGCACGAGAAGCCGCCGCGCGAGATCCGCAGCCTCCAGAAGTTCGCGCGCGTCGCCTAGCGCACGTCGGGCGTCGGCCCGTCGGGCATTGGAAAGAAACGGCCGGTCGCCTTCGCCACGACCTCGCCCGTCTCCAAGTCCTCGAGCGTGGCTTCGAGGTCCAGATACTTCTCGGCCTGCTTGACGGCGCGGCCGCGGCCGAGGAGCGGGCGCTCGACCGGCGTGGGCCTGACGTAGCGCACGCTGAACTCCCCGGTCACGTGGATGCGGCCGGTGTGATTGACCGCCGCCCCCGACATCACCTCGTCGAGATACGCCGCGACGATGCCGCCGTGCGCGCCCTTGGGCGGCCCCTCGAAGCGCGTGGGAATGACAATGGGCGACAGCACCTCGCCGGCGCCGCGGAAGGTGCGCACACGCAAGCCGATGTCGTGGTTGGGGCCGCAGCCGAAGCACTCGTGGAAACGGGTGCCGGGGCCGGTGTACGCGAGCTCCTGGAGACCGGCGAAGCGCGACTCGAAGGGCGCGGGCAGAGCGGGATCGGGCATGGACTCCCTAGCGCGCGGCGCGGGCCGCGCTGAAGTACTTCTCGAGGAGCGGCTGCCAGGCGTTGAGCGGGCGCGTCTTCTTGCCGATCACCTTGGCCTCGTCGGCGCCGCCGACCTCGGCCAGGTCGCCGCACTGGAGCGCGTGCGCCAGCTCGGTGACGGCGTCGCCGCCGTACTGGCGGGCGGCGGACTGCTTCATCGCCTCCAGCAGCCGGTCTGCCATGGTCGTCATGTCATGGAGTATACTTTGGCTCCGTCGGTCCATCATCCACCAGGCGAAAAGGAGACGCGCATGTCGGTGACGGTCAAAGTGCTCACGGATGGCCCCCTGATGGTCAAGGGCGAGTGCAAGGTAGAGGACGCGCAGGGCAACCCGATCCCCGGCAAGGGCGGCGACACCATTCACCTCTGCCGCTGCGGCGCCTCGGCCAACAAGCCCTTCTGCGACGGCGGGCACAAGAAAATAAGCTTCAAAGGCTAAGAGGCGAGCGGCCGGAAGCGCGCCTTGCCGCCGGGGGCGACGATGCGCCCGGGCACGGGGAAGTGGGCGGCCAGGATCGTGACGTCGGCATCGGCGTGCTTCTCGACGAAGGCGCGCCGCGTCTTTCGCGCCAGCGGGCCGTCGCTGCAGAAGCGGCTGTTCCAGTCGGTCTCGGCGACCTGGATGGGCCGGTGCATCATGTCGCCCGTGAACACGGCCTCGCCCGCCTTGGTACGGAGGCGCACGTTGACGTGCCCCGGCGTATGTCCCGGCGAGGGCTCGAGCTGGAGCCTGTCGTCGATGACGTAGTCGCTCGGCACCAGCTCGGCGAGACCGGCCTTGACGATGGGCATGACGCTGTCGTCGATCAGCCCGAACTCTTCCTTGCCCGTCTCGCTCTCCTTCTTCCAGAACTCGAACTCGTCGCGCGCGAAAATGTACTTCGCCTTGGGGAAGGTCGGCACCCAACGGCCGCCCTCGAGCCGCGTGTTCCAGCCGACGTGGTCCACGTGCAGGTGCGTGCAGACCACGAGGTCTACGTCCTCGGGCTTGAGGCCGGAAGCCGACAGGTCCGCCATGAAGGACCCGCTGCGCATGTGCCAGGGCTGGACGCCGTTGCGCGGCTTGTCGTTGCCGACGCAGGTGTCGATGACGATGGTGTGCCAGGGCGTGCGGACGATGTAGGAGTGGATGGTCGCCCTGTGGTTCCCCGTGGCGGGGTCGAGCAGCTCGGGCCCGAGCCACTCGCGCTGCGCGGTGATCCGCTCGGGGGTCGCGTCCGGCAGCATGAAGCCGACGGGAGTGGCCGAGCGGTCGAGCTCGACCACCTTGCTGACGGTGACGTCGCCGAACTTGAGCGGGGTCATGGGGTCGCCTCGGGGTCCGGCCCGGTCATGGTCTCCGGCCTGACGATGCGGTCGAAATCCTGCGCCGTGACGTGGCCCAGCTGGAGCGCCGCCTCGCGCAGGGTCATCCCCTTGTGGTGGGCGTGCTTGGCGATCTCCGCCGCCTTGTCGTAGCCGATATGCGGCGCGAGCGCGGTCACCAGCATGAGCGATTCGTGCACGTGGCGCGCGATCCGCTCGCGGTCGGGCTCGATGCCTTGGGCGCAATGCTCGCGAAATGACTCGCAGGCGTCGGCGAGCAGGAGGATCGAGCGCAAAACGTTGTGAATGATGAGCGGCTTGAAGACGTTGAGCTCGAAGTTGCCCGAGGCGCCGCCGATGGTCACGGCCACGTCGTTGCCGATCACCTGGGCGCACACCATGGTCATGGCCTCGCACTGGGTCGGGTTGACCTTGCCCGGCATGATGCTGCTGCCGGGCTCGTTCTCCGGGATGCGCAGCTCGCCCAAGCCCGCCCGCGGTCCCGAGGCGAGCCAGCGGACATCGTTGGCGATCTTGGTCAGCGAAGTGGCCAGGGTCTTGAGGGCCCCGCTCGCGGCGACCAAGCCCTCGTGGGAAGCGAGTGCCTGGAACTTGTTCGGCGCGCTCGTGAACGGCAGCCCGGTCAGCGCCGCCAGGCGCGCCGACACCCGCTCGCCGAACCCCTTTGGCGCGTTGAGCCCGGTGCCGACGGCTGTGCCGCCTATCGCGAGCGCGTAGAGGGCGGGCAACGTGGCGCGAATCGCGGCCAGGCTCGTGTCGAGCATCGCCACCCACCCCGAGATCTCCTGCCCGAGGGTCAGCGGCGTGGCATCTTGAAGGTGCGTGCGGCCGATCTTGACGATGTCGGCGAAGGCGCGCGCCTTCCCGTCGAGCGCGTCCCGCAGACGCTCGACCGCAGGAATCAGGCGTTGGACGATCTCGCTCACGGCGGCCAGGTGCATGACCGTCGGAAAGGTGTCGTTGGACGACTGGGAGCGGTTGACGTGGTCGTTCGGATGCACCGGCTTCTTCGAGCCCATCTGGCCGCCCAGGAGCTCGATCGCCCGGTTGCCGATTACCTCGTTGGCGTTCATGTTGCTCTGCGTCCCGCTGCCCGTCTGCCAGACGACCAACGGGAAATGCGCGTCCAGAGTGCCGGCGATCACTTCGTCGGCGGCCTGGACGATGGCGCGCGCGACGTCCTTCGGCAAGAGCCCCAGCTCGGCATTGACTTCGGCGCAGGCCTTCTTGAGCAGGCCGAAGGCCCGGATCATCTCGGGCGGGAAGCGCTCGCCGGCGATCTTGAAGTGCTCAAGCGAGCGCTGGGTCTGCGCGCCCCAGTAGCGGTCGGCGGGCACTAGGACGGCGCCCATGCTGTCGGTCTCGCGCCGGGTCGCCACGTTACGCGCCCTGCGGCCAGCCGAGCCACGACGAGAGTCCCCGCCCCATGACGCCCTCGAGGTCGGCGCCCTTGAGCCACGCCAGCTCCTCGGTGAACATGGTCACGGCCTGGCGGTATGAGCACTGGAGCCGTGTCCAGTCGGTGCCCCAGAACATGCGCTCGGGGCCGAAGGCGTCGAAGATCCGGTGGAGAGGCTCGTGGAACGCGCGGAACGGGTACGGCTCCGTCGAATAGCACGGCAGCGCGGACGACTTGACCGCGACGTTCGGCCGCTTGGCAAGCTTGACGAGATCGGGCAGGTGCTCGAAGGCTGCCCCGTCCCGCAGATCGCCCCGGATCGCGAGGTGGTCGATGACGAGCTTGAGCCCGGGATACTGGGCAGCGATGCCGTCCACGACGGGCAGCGAGCCCGGCACGAAGACCATCACCGGAACGCCCGCCTTCTCGGCGGCGGGCCAAAGCCAGTCCGCCGTACCGTCGGTGAGCCACGGCTTCTGGAGATCGGTGTGGAAGGTGAAGCGCAAGCCGAGCATGCCCGGCTGCTTTCGCCATCCCGCGACGAGCGCCCGGCTCTCGGGCTTCTCGACGGCGAGCCGCCCCATCACGGCGAAGCGGTCGGGGTGCAGGCGCGCGGCCTCGAGGGCAAGGTCGTTCCTATCCCCTTCCCACGAGGGCGGTACGATGACGACGCGCGCGACTCCCGCCTCGTCCATGGCGTTCCGCAGCATGTCTTTGGTGACGGGATACGGCTTCTGCGCCTGGTGCGCTCGGCCCGGCGGCCACGGTCGATCGGGTGTGTCGGCGCCCCAGACGTGGACCTGCGAATCCGTGATGACCATGAACCCTCCTCTCAGGTGAGCGGTAGCATAACATCGGTCCCGCAGATCAAGGGCTCGGGCGCCAGATGAATCGCGCGCCGAGCAGCAAGGCCCCGCCGCCGATGGCCGCGAGGAAGACCCGCTGCCCGGCGCCTTCGAGGACACCGGCCACGAGCGGTCCCAAGAAGATCGCCGAGTCCACGCCGACGCGATAGAGCCCAGTCCGCCACGCGATCCGCGAGACCGGGGTGTGCTCCCGGATCACGCCG
Organism: Candidatus Rokuibacteriota bacterium; assembly: GCA_030647435.1. NCBI lineage: Bacteria > Candidatus Rokuibacteriota > Candidatus Rokuibacteriota bacterium. Next base: position 10,470 of record JAUSJX010000065.1, on the reverse strand, counting down.
AGCGGCAGCATCCACCCCCCGAGCCCCAGGCCGAAGCAGGCGCAGCCGAGCGCAAACCACGGGAAGGAGCCGAGCCCCACGCCGAGCGTGCCGAGGCCGAGCGCGACGCAGACGGCGCCCAACACGAGGCCGCGTCCCACGCGGTCGGCGAGCCGCCCCACCGGGATCAGGACCGCGAGGTCGATGACCTGCGCCATCGCGAGGAGCCAGGAGATGCCGGTGCGCGACAGCCCGAACTCGCGCGTGCCGCGGATCGGGATCACGAACGCGCTCACCGCCGACCAGGAGAGCGCGAAGACCACGCCGGCGCTGAACATGAGGGCGACCACGCCCGTGTCTCCCCGCCGCTCGGTCAGGCGCTCCTCCGCCGGCGCGGAGCCGCGCTCGGCGCGGGGCACCTCGGGAAACGCGCGCCCCATGGCGGGAGTCAGGAAGAGCGGGATCAGCGCCGGCGTCGAGGCAAGGACGAGCGAGACCTTCCATCCCCAGGCCGCCGGCATGATGCCGACCACGCCCAGCCCGCCCAGGATGCCCAGCATGCCCGAGAACTCGAAGGTGTTGAGCCTGAGCGAGGCGCCCGGACCCTGGTCTTCGAGGAGAATCGCGGTGAGCCCGCCCACCATGGTCAGCGTGTGCGCGACGCCGAGCAGGAAGCGCCCCGCCAGCAATATGGGGAACGGCCCGGCGCTCACGAGGAGCAGGAGCCCCGCAATGAGGACTACGGGCGCGGCCATGAGCGTCGCCGCAAGGCGCCGGGCGACCAGCAGCCCTGTGGGCATGGCCGCGGCCATGCGCGCAAAGCCAAAAGCGGCGGCCGCCATCCCAAGCTGCCAGTCGGCGAGCGACTGCGTGCGGCCGATTTCCGGCAGGAGGGGGCCGAAGGCGCCCAGGCTGAAGGTGTTGCAGAAGAGGAGGACGCACAGGAGGCGCGTCCGGTCGAGCCGGAAGAGGCGCCCCGGGCCCCTCACGTCCCTGGGCCCCTCACTTAAAGGAGCGCTCGCTCCACCACGGGTAGAAGGGCGGCATGTCCCGGCTGGGCTTGAGAGTGAAGCGAGGTGGGCGCTTCTCGAGAAAGGAGGCGATGCCTTCGCGGGCGTCCGCGGAGCTTCCGGTCCAGGCCATGCCGCGCGAGTCGAGGCGGTGCCCTTCCATCGGGTGATCCGTGCCCAGGAGCTTCCACATCATCTGCCTGGCCAGCGCTACTGAGACGGCGGAGGTGTTGTCCGCAATCTCTCGCGCCAGGGCGAGCGCCGTGGGCAGGAGCGCTTCGGGCGGCACGACGCGGCTCACGAGCCCGCCGGCGAGCGCCTCCTCCGCCCCGAAGACCCGCCCCGTGTACACCCACTCGGCGGCGCGCTGCATCCCGACGAGCCTAGGCAGGAACCACGTGCTGCAGGCTTCCGGCACGACGCCGCGCCGCGCGAAGACGAAGCCCATGCGCGCCGCCGACGAGGCGATGCGGATATCCATGGGAAGCGTCATCGTGACGCCGAAGCCGACGGCCGGGCCGTTGATGGCGGCGATCACCGGCTTCTTCATGTCGTAGATCCGGAGCGCTACGAGCCCGCCGCCGTCACGGTGCTCGCCCTCGGTCTCCGGGCGCTCCCCCTTGGAGCGGTCAAAAGTCTGGGTTCCGGCGGACAGGTCCGCGCCGGCGCAGAAGGCCCGCCCGGCGCCCGTCACGATCACCGCGCGGACGGTGTCGTCCGCGTCGGCCTCATCGAAAGCCGCGATCAGCTCGCGCAGCAGCGCGCTCGTAACGGCATTGAGCTTCTCGGGCCGGTTGAGCGTGACGGTCGCGACGCCGTCGACCGAGTCGTAGCGGATCTGCTCGAAGGCCACTGGTCAGGCCTCCGGCGGCTTGTCGGAGGGTTCGTCGGCGCCGCCCTCGACCTGCTTGAGCTTGCGGAAGACCGTCTTGGGATCGACGCCGAGCAGCTTGGCGGTGACGGTGCGGTTGCCCTTCGCGAACCGCAGCGTCTCCTCGAGAACTCGCTGCTCGATTTCGGCCAGCGGCGTGCCGATGCGGATCGTGAAGACGCCGTCCGGCGCCGCGCCCGGCGCGACCGGCTCCCCTGGCGCGGGCGCTTCGCGCGTGAACATGACCGAGCGCTCCGTGACATTCCCGGGCAGGTTGCCGACCTCGATGACCGTGCCCCGCGCCAGCACCACGGCGCGCTCGACCACGTTCTCCAGCTCGCGGACGTTGCCCGGCCAGCGGTAGGCCTCGAGGCAGCCCAGGGCCTCGTCGGTGAAGCCCTCCAGCGTCCGGTTGTTCTTGGCGGCGTAGACGCGCAGGAAGTGCTGCGCCAGCACGCGGATGTCCTCGCGGCGCTCGCGGAGCGGCGGTGTCGTGACGGTGATGACGTTGAGGCGGTAGTAGAGATCTTCGCGAAAGCGCTTGTCGCGCACCAGCTGCGCCAGGTCCTGGTTGGTCGCGGTGACAATGCGCACGTCCACCCGGAGCGTACGGGTGCCGCCCACGCGCTCGAACTCTCCCTCCTGGAGCACGCGCAGGATCTTGGGCTGCGTCAAAGGCGAGAGGTCGGCGACCTCGTCCAGGAACAGCGTGCCGCCGTCGGCCAGCTCGAAGCGCCCTTCCTTGCGGCCGGCGGCGCCCGTGAACGCGCCCTTCTCGTAGCCGAACAGCTCCGATTCCAGCAGGGTCTCCGGCAGCGCCGCGCAGTTCACGGCAACGAACGGACCGGCGTGCCTCGGCGAGCCGTCGTGGATGGCGCGGGCCACCAACTCCTTGCCCGTGCCGCTCTCGCCCTGGATCAGCACGGTCGCGGAGCTGTCGGCGACCTGCCGGATGAGCGTCATCATCTGCTTGAAGGCGGGGCTGACGCCGATCATGTTGCCCTGGCGCAGCAGGTCGTCCAGCCGCTGCTGGAGCGCGCGGTTCTGCTGGATCAGCGACCGGCGCTCGAGCGCCTGGCGGACCACGCGCAAAAGCTGGGCGCGCTGGAGCGGTTTGGTCAGGAAGTCGATGGCGCCGTCCTTCATCGCGCGAACCGCCTCCTCGACCGTCCCGAAGGCCGTCAGGAGGATCACGTCCACGTCGGGCGCGACTTCCTTGGCCAGCTTGAGCAGCTCGAGGCCGGTCAGCCCCGGCATCCTGAGGTCGGAAAGCAGGAGATCGATACCGCCCTGGCGCAGCCGGTCGAGCGCGGCCTGGCCGTCGGGCGCCAGGACCACGCCATAACCTTCCCGCGTGAGCGTGCGCTCGAGGCTCAGGCGCACCGCCTCATCGTCGTCCGCCACGAGGAGCCTCGCCTGGTCAGACATGCTCGGCCCTCTTGATGGGCAGGCTCGCGGTGAAAGTCGTGCCCGCACCCGGCGCGCTCTCCCAGCGAAGCGTGCCGCCGTGCTCCTCGATGATCTGCCGCGAGATGTAGAGGCCCAGCCCCGTGCCCTGGGGCTTCGTGGTGAAGAACTGCTCGAAGAGGCGCTTGTCCACGTCGGGCGGGATGCCGGGGCCGGTATCGCGGATGGCGATCTCCACCTGGTCGTCCACGCGCCGGGTGCCCACCGTGAGCTTCCCGCCGCGGTCCAGCGCCTCGAGCCCGTTCTTGACTAGGTTCAGGATGGCCTGCCGCAGCAGCGTCCGGTCGATGGCCATGGGCGGCACGGCCTGATCCGTCGTCGCCTCGACCGCGCTGCCCTGTCGCGCGGCCACCGGCCGCACGAACTCGACGAGCGCCGCCACCATCTCGTTGACCGAGTCCTCGTCGTACTGCGGGCGCGGGAACCGAGCGAAAGCGAGATACTCCTCTGTCAGCGCGTCGAGCGCGCTGACCTGCTCGCGAATGGCCATCACGAGCGTGGCTGCCTCCTCCATGTCCGCGCCGCCGCGCTCCTTGACGAGATCGCCCACGAGCTCGGCGTTCAGCTCGATGGCCGCGATGGGGTTGCGCACCTCGTGAGCGACCTTGAGCGACAGCCGGCCGACCGTCGCCATCCGCTCCGCGACGAGCAGCTCGGCCTGAGCGGCCTGGAGCCGCGTGAGCGTACCGGTCAGGTCCGCGTAGAGCCGCTCCACCTCGCTCCGGGCCCGCCGCTCGCGGTCAGCAACGTGCCCGAGCGCGAAGGCGGGCAGCCCGACCAGCCCGATGAGGTTCACGACCGCGGTCCACGCGGCCTCGGGCGGCGCCAACCGGGCCGCCGCCCAATAGATGAGGCCCGCGAGGAGAGCCAGGCCCAGCCCGACCCAGCGGCCGAAGTAGTACGCGTTGACGGCCACGAGCGGGTAGAAGAGGTTGACGAACGGACTGTCGCCTCCCCCGGTGAGATAGAGGAGGGCGAAGATCAGCGAGAGATCCACCGCGAGGGCGCCGAAGAAGACCACGCTCGTCGAACGCGGGTTGACGCTGACGAGGGCGAGGATGCCGACCTTGTACATGGCGAACCAGAAGACGAGCGAGGGCAGGTCGATGCGGTAGCGAGGGCGGAGCGGCACCAGGCCCAGCGTGGCGAGGCCGCCGACCATGACCACGGCCAGCAGGAACGCGAAGACGCGCTCGTCCCGCTCGAGGAGGCGGACGATCGCGGCCCTGGTCCGGCGCGCCGGGGTTGACATTGTCGCTAGTGTATCCCAACCTCCCCCCGGCGGCCGCCGCCCTCTTGACGCACGGCCGCCGCGCGGGTAGGGTCGGCCGCATGAGCTTCCTTGGCAAAGCGATTCTTGCGTTCTGGGCCGACGTGGAGGCCTCCGGAGAGGCCGACTACAACGACTGGCACACCCGCGAGCACATGCCGGAGCGGTGCGGCGTGCCCGGGTTCCTGCGGGGCCGGCGCTACGTCGCTGTCGCGGGGGCGCCCAAGTATTTCATGATATACGAGACCGAGACGCTCGAGACGCTGGCGAGCCCCGCCTACGTCGAGCGCCTCAACAACCCGACGCCGTGGACCCGGAAGTGCCTCGCGCTCTTCAGGAACTCGAACCGCACGGCCTGCCGCAACACGCTGTCGATCGGGCGCGGCATCGGCGGCGCGATGGCGACCATCCGCCTGGGCCCGTCGGCGGGGCGCGAGCAGGCGCTGCGCCAGTGGCTGACGGGCGAGGCCCTGCCCAAGTTCCTCGAGTGGCCCGGCATCTCGGCGGCGCACCTCTGCGAGGCGGACGTCGAGACGACCACGGTCAAGACGGCGGAGAAATCGATCCGCGACAAGCCCGACGAGGTGGCGCGCTGGGTGCTGCTCGTGGAAGGGATCGACGCCGAGACCGTCCAGCGCGCGTGCGCGGACGCTCTCGGCGCGGCCGCGCTCGAGCGCCGGGGAGCCGAGCCGGGCGCCATCACCGGCGTCTACCTACTGCACTACGTGCTGTAGGCCCCCTCACCCTCTAGCAGGTTGCTGAAAAAGGCCCATCTGCTTCGTTGGCGCCCTCGGCCGCACGCTCAACGTACAGGGAGTACGCCTCGCGTGCGGCCGTCGGGCGCCGCCTTGCATCTGGACCTTTTTGAGCAGCCTGTGGGTATTTCAGCAGCCTGGTAGGCCCCCCGTCCCCTCTCCCCTCAGGGGAGAGGGCTAGGGTGAGGGGTGGTTCAATCCAACGACGGTCGCTTGTGATGCCAGCCGGCGGCTTCCTGGTACGTATGGCCCAGCCTCAGCAAGAGCGCCTCGTCGAAGGGCCGCCCCACCGCTTGGAAGCCGAGCGGCAGGCCCGCGGCCGTGAAGCCGCACGGCACGGAGATCGCGGGCAGCCCCAAGCCGTTGAACGGCCGCGTCAAGCGTGAGAAGCGCCCCGCCCGCGCGTTGAACTCGTCCACCGTGGCGGTCTTCAGCGCGGCCAGCGCGGGCGGCGACTCGGGGATCACGGGTGTAAGCAGCACGTCCACCTCCGCGAAGACCTCGCGCACGAAGGCCCGCGTCAGCTTCGCGCGCAGGCGAAGCGCCTGGAGATAATCGTACGCGGAGATGCCGAAGCCCACCTGGAGGCGCGCTCGCACCATGGGCTGGAGATCCTGCGGCCGCTCCCGGAACACCCGGGCGTGGATCGTCGAGGCCTCCGCGCGCGTGATCAGCATGGCCACGTCCGTCATGGCCCTGGGATCGGGGAGGCGGATCTCGCTGACCCGCGCGCCCAGCCCCTCGAGCTGGCGCGCGGCTTGCCGCACGCCCGCGGCGATCTCCTCGTCCACCCCCTCGAAGAAGTAATTCTCCGGCAGGCCGATCCGCACCCCGGCGATGCCGCCCTCGAGCCCGGCCGCGTAATCGGGCACCGCGCGGCGGCTCGCGGTCGCGTCGGCCGGGTCGCGCCCGGCCATCACCTTCAACATCAGCGCGGCATCCCGCGCGGTCCAGGCGAGCGGGCCCAGGTGGTCCATGGACCATGACAGCACCATGGCGCCCGCGCGACTGACGCGGCCGTACGTCGGCTTCAGGCCGACGACGCCGCAGCAGCCGGCGGGGAGCCGGATGGAGCCGCCAGTGTCCGATCCGACGGCGCCCGCGAAGAACCCCGCCGCTACCCCCGCGGCCGAGCCGCTCGATGAGCCGCCGGCCGCATTCCCCGCGAGCCACGGATTGTCGACATCACCGTGGTGGGCGTTGTCGCCGTAGGCGCCCATCGCGAGCTCCGTCATGTTGAGCTTGCCCAGGCTGATGGCGCCGGCCTCAAGGAGCCGCCGCGCCGCCGAGCACTCTCCCGCGGCGACGAAGTACTCGGGCATGCGCGTGCCGCACGAGGTCGGCAGGCCTCGGAGGTGGCAGAGGTCCTTGAAGCCCAGCGGCACGCCGTGGAGCGGCCCGCGCCAGCGCCCGACCGCGGCGTCGGCCTCGAGAGAGCGCGCCGCCTCGAGCGCGCCCTCCTCGTCGAGGCGGATGAAGGCGTGGAGGCGACTGTCCCACTTCCGGATCCTGGCCAGGCAGCGCTCGACAGCCTCGACCGGGGAGATCCGCCGCGCCCTGATGCCCGCAGCGAGGCCCGCGAGGCTCTCCTCACTCATCCCGCGACGCCTCGACCTCATCTTCGCCCAGGCCCTCGAGGGCGGCGATGAATCGCGCGGGCTCCTCGCCCAGCGCGAGCTCGCCCGCCAGGCGCTCGATGATGCCCGCCATGTTTGCCAGCTCCACCTGGTGCTGCCGTGACTCCGTGATGATTCCCTCCTTTTCGCGCCTACCTTAGCAGATGTATGATGGGCGCGGTTTCGCGGCCAGGTCACCTGGCGGTCAACCACCCCCGGCGGTCAACCATCAAGAGATGGAGGCAGTGCCCATGCTCATGCGGCGCGCGCTGACGACGCTCACGGCTCTCCTCATCGCCCTTACGCTGGCGGCGGAGCCGGCCCAGGCCCAGAAGAAGACCCTGGTGGTAGCGCTCAACCAGGACCCCGACATCCTCGATCCCACCCCGTCCCGCACCTATGTCGGGCGCATCATCTTTGCCCAGATGTGCGAGAAGCTGTATGAGATCGACGAGAACCTGAAGATCTTCCCCCAGCTTGCCGCTGACATGCCCGCCTTCACTGACGGCGGGAAGACCGTCACGATCAAGCTGCGTCCGGGCGTCACGTTCAACGACGGCACCCCCATGAACGCGGAGTCCGTCCGCTACTCGCTGGACCGCCATCTCAATATGAAGGGCTCCAACCGGCGCAGCGAGCTCGAGTCGGTCAATAGCATCGAAGCCGTGGATCCGCTGACGGTGCGGCTCAAGCTCAAGACGCCCTTCTCCCCGCTCGTGGCGATCCTGGCCGACCGCTCGGGGATGCCCGTCTCGCCGGCCGCGGCGAACAAGCTTGGCGACAAGTTCGGCACCGCGCCGGTCTGCGTGGGGCCGTGGCAGTTCGTGGAGCGCATCTCCCAGGACCGCATCGTGCTCGAGAAATCGCCCCACTACTTCGACAAGGGCGCCGCGAAATTCGACCGCCTGATCTTCCGCATCATCCCCGACGACAATGTGCGGCTGGCGAATCTGCGCTCGGGTGACATCGACATGATGCACCTCGTCGGACCGACGGACGCCGCCAACCTCCGCAAGGAGGCGAAGTTCGAAGTCTCGAGCGTGACCGGCATCGCGTATTCGGGCATCACCATCAACCTCCGCAACAAGACCGGCAAGCCCCCCAAGCCACCGGGCGATCTCGGCACGCCGTTGGCCAACGACCCGCGGGTACGCGAGGCGTTCGATCTCAGCATCGATCGCGAGGCCCTCAACAAGGTGGTGTGGGACGGCCAAAACACCGTCGGCTGCACGCCGATCTCCCCCGTGAGCCCGTTCTACGACAAGAGCCGCAAGTGCCCGACACGCGACGTCGCCAAGGCAAAGAAACTCCTGGCCGACGCGGGCTTGGCGGGCGGCTACAGCTTCGAGATGGTCATCGTCAACGATCCCCAGCAGCGGCGGGTCGGCGAGGTCATCCAGGGTATGGCCAAGGAAGCGGGCTTCAACATCAGCCTCAAGCCCTCCGAGTTCGCCTCGGCGCTCAACGACAATGACGCGGGCAAGGACCAGGCCTTCCTCATCGGCTGGAGCGGGCGGGTAGACCCGGACGCAAACATCTTCCAGTTCCACACCTGCGGCGCCACCCTCAACAGCACGCAATCGTGCGACGAGGGCGTGGACGTGATCCTGAACCGGGCGCGCGAGGTCAGCGACCTGACCCAGCGCACGTCTCTGTACCGCCAGGCCGTGGACAAGTTCGCCTTCGCCCGCCGCAACATCATCTACATCTATCACGCGAACTATATCGTCGCGTACCCGAAGAGCCTCAAGGGCTACAAGGCCGTGCCGGACGGCCTCATCCGCATCAAGGGCGCGACCTGGCAGTAGCCGGAATGAGGCGGCCGGCCGCGCTCACCAGACGGTGGCGGCGCCGGCCGCCTGATACGCCGTGCTCGAGTACCTGATCCAGCGCCTCGCCATCTCGGCGGTCACGCTCGCCGTGATCAGCCTCATCGTCTTCACTGGCGTGCGCATGATCCCGGGCGACCCCGCGCGCGTGATGGCCGGCACCGAAGCCGACGAGGCGGGCCTGGCGGAGATCCGCGAGAAGTACGGCCTCAACGACCCGATCCCGGTCCAGTACTTCCGGTGGGTCGGCCTGGCGATCCGGGGCGACCTCGGCGAGTCCATCCGCACCCGCGAGACCGTGACAAAGACGGTGGCGAAGAAGCTGCCGATCACCCTCGAGCTGGCCTGCCTCTCCATCCTGGTCGCCCTCACGATCGCCATCCCGGTCGGCGTCCTCTCCGCCGTCCGCCGCAACACGCTCTGGGACTACGTGGCCAACGGGCTCTCGCTCTGCGGTCTCTCGGTGCCGAGCTTCTGGCTCGGGATCATGCTGATCCTGTTCTTCTCGGTGCGGCTCGGCTGGCTCCCGGCCTCCGGCTTCGTCTCGTTCTTCCAGGACCCCGTCGCGAACCTCACGCGCATGATCATGCCGGCCTTCGTCCTGGGAACCGCGCTGGCGGCGGTGCTCATGCGCCAGACCCGCAACAGCATGATCGAGGTGCTGAGCGCGGACTACATCCGGACCGCGTACAGCAAGGGGCTGGCGGGACGCGTGGTCGTCTTCCGCCACGCGATCCGGAACGGCCTCATCCCCGTCGTCACCATCCTGGGACTGCAGATGGGCGCGCTCATGGGCGGGGCCGTCGTGACCGAGCAGATCTTCGTGGTGCCGGGCTTCGGCCGGCTCATCGTGGAGTCGGTCTTCACCCGGGACTACCCGCTGGTCCAGGGCGTCGTCCTGATCACGGCAGGCGCATATGTCCTGATCAACCTGCTCGTGGACCTGTCGTACTCGCTGCTCAACCCGCGCATCCGGATCAAGGGAGCGGCCAATGCCCGGTAACGGCGGTGCGGTCGCGGCCCCGAGCGCCGTCGTGGCTCCGGACGCGCCAGCGACGCGCCTCCAGCTGGCGTGGCGGCGCGCGGCGCGGCGACCGCCGGCGCTGGCCGGCGCCGCGGTGGTGTTTCTCTACCTCCTGCTGGCCCTTGGCGCGCCGTGGATCGCCCCGGACGACCCGCTGCGCACCGACTGGGGCCAGATCCGGAAAGCCCCGAGCGCCGCGCACCCGTTCGGTACCGACGACCTCGGGCGCGACATTCTTTCGCGGGTGGTGTACGGGACGCGCATCTCCATGCAGGCCGGCGTCTTCTCCATCTTCCTGGCCATGGCGATCGGTGTGCCCGCGGGTCTCGTGGCCGGCTTCTACCGAGGCGTCTTCGACCAGCTGATCATGCGGCTGACGGACGCGTGGCTCTCGTTCCCCTTCCTCATCCTGGCCATCGGGCTCGTCACGATCCTGGGCCCGTCGCTCACCAACGCCACGGTGGCAATCGGCGTCGCCGCGACGCCGACCTATATCCGTCTCACGCGCGGCCTAGCCCGGATTATGCGTGAACACATGCGCCACCCTCACCCCGACCCTCTCCCTCTCCGAGGGAGAGGGAGCCGTTTCGATCCCCTCGCCCCCGGAGAGGGACAGGGTGAGGGGGCGCATAGGACGCGGAACACGCGT